>JACXUW010000391.1 GCA_014763705.1 Micrococcales bacterium
TCACGGCGGCGAGGCCCGTGGCGGTCACCGTGCCGACCGACAGCGACCGCGTGAGCACCGCGGAGACGCCGACCCCCACGCCCACCCCGACGCCCGTCGTCACCGTCGCGGGGGCGGACGCCGCGCTCACGGCCGCGGTCGCCAAGGTCTACGCCGGGAAGAGCGGGATCCAGGCGAAGGCGGCGATCGGGACGTGGCACAAGGAGAAGGTCGCGGTCGTCACCTCGGGCGACGACGTCACCCTCGCCGTGGGACCGGCGTGGAAGGTCGTCGGTGGATGGTGGCCCTCCCTCGGCAAGGAGCCCTCGCTCGGTACGAGCCCCCGCTTCGTGCTCGTGATGGGCTCGGACTCGCGCACGACGAACCTCAAGGGCAGCCGCGGCGACACCCTCCAGGTCGTCGGCATCGACGGCAAGGACGGCGCCGGCATCGTCGGCATCCCGCGCGACCTGTACGTGCCGATCTCGACCGGGGGCACCTCGAAGATCAACGCCGCGTTCGCCTTCGGGGGCGGGAAGGCGCAGGTCCGGACGATCGAGAACCTCAGCGGCCTGAAGATCGAGGGCTACGTCGTCACCGGGTTCGCCGGGTTCCGCAAGATCGTCGACGACTCCGGGGGCCTGCCGATCACGCTCAAGGCGGCCTTCACCTTCCTCGGCCAGCTCAAGGTCAACAAGGGCAAGCAGGTCGCCGACGGCGGCACCGCGCTCGCCTACGCCCGGGAGCGGCACGCCCTGCCGGACGGCGACTTCGGCCGTTCACGCCACCAGCAGGAGATCCTCCTCGCGGCGGTCGCGGCGGCCCAGACCAAGGGACCGCTGGCGCTGGCGACGGCGATGACCATCACCTCCAAGTACTCCGAGACCGACCTCAGCGCGACCCAGGCCCTCACCTTCCTCGCCGCGATGTACCGCATCGACCCGACGACGACCAAGCACGTCGTCGCCGACGGGGCGATCGGGACCAGCCCGGACGGCCAGTCGATCGTCAAGGTGACCTCGTCGACGCGGGTGCCGTTCCAGCAGCTGGCCGACGGCAAGCTCTGACCGGCCGGGACGTCAGGTCGAGGCGTCCGCGCCCGGCGGTGCCTCGGGTGGCCGGTCGCCGAGCGCCTTGGCCAGGTCGGCGGCGCCACCCGTGGCGGCGGACGCCTCCTCGTTGGCCTTGCGCACGGCGAGGTAGATCTCCTCGCGGTGGATCTGGACGTTCGCCGGGGCCTCGATGCCCAGCCGCACCTTGTCACCGCTGATCTCGAGCACGGTGACGACGATGTCGTGGCGGATCCGGATGCCCTCGTGGGGGCGTCGGCTCAGCACGAGCACGTGGGCTCCTCCTCGGAGTGGGTGACGGGACGGCGGCCGGGGGTCACGGCGCGGGCACCAGGGGAGCGCGCAGTGGGAAGTCCTGGCCGGTGAGGACGACCTGCTCGGCGTCGGAGGTGCGGGCGTTGACGACGACCGGGGCGAGGAGGTTGGCCGTCGAGCGGGTGATGTCCTCGGCGATGGTGACCACGAGGAGGACGAGGGCGTCCTCGGCGACCTCGATGCCGAGCCGCTGCGCCGTGGCGTCGTCGATCTCCGGGTGGTAGTCCGGGAAGAACGCCTCCGCCGCGGCGGTGACGAACCGCGGGCCGTCGTGGTCGAGGGGGGCGAGGTCGTAGAGGCCGGTGGCGACCGGACGCACCTCGTACGCGGTGGCCGGGAAGCCGACGAGCCCCTCCGGCACCCGGATCGTGCGGACGTCGCCCTCGGCGTCGTCGGTGTGCTGGGTCATCGGGTCCTCACGTCGTCTCGTCGAAGAGTCGTCCGGCCGTGTCGCGCTCGCGCGACCCGCTCGCGGTGTAGGTGGAGCCCTCGTCGCCGCCGTGGAACCGGGCCAGGGCGTCCTCGATGGCCTGCGCGCTCGAGGCGAGCAGCTCGCGGTTGGCCAGCGCGGCGCGGGTCAGCTGGCCGGTGGCCTCGGCCAGGGCGTACCGGTGCTCGGCGAGCACCTGGTCCCAGGGGGAGGGCACGGCCTCGGCGATCTCGCGGAGGCTGGCCGTGGCGGGCAGGTCGAGCAGGGTGGTCAGCGGCACGAGGTCGACGGCACGGGCGAGCTCGGAGGAGCGGATGGTCGCGATGACCTCGTCGACGTCGCGGGTGGAGCGGGCCAGCCAGCTCGAGCGGGCCGTCTCGACGAGCGCCCGCTGCACCTCGATGCGGTACGCGAGGACGTCGAGCAGCTCGCGGGTCCGCCAGAGCGACTCGGACAGGTCCGCGCAGGCTGCGACGATGTCGGGCTGGCCTTCGTGCACGCTGTCCTCATCGGGTCGGGCGGGGCGGACTTGAGCGATGTCGCGGCCAGTCTGCCACGCCGGGCCGCGAGGGGGCACGCGGCGCGGAACCGGGTGCGCACCAGCCGTTCGGACGACCACCGCTGACCGGTCGGCGCGGCGGACGTCCGCCGAAGGTGCCGACATCCGCGCGGGGGGCCTCCCCGGGTGGCGCGGTCCCCGGCGTGGTCCGACGCTGAAGCCATGAACAGCACGGCTCGCACCGCATCCGGGCCCACCCGGGGGGACGTCGAACGACTCTGCCGGGAGCACCTCCCGATCGTGACCTACGAGGTCCGCGCGCTCAGCTCGCGGCTCCCCTCGCACGTGGCGACCGACGACCTCACCTCGGCCGGCCTCTACGCCCTCGCCGCCGCCGCGGAGTCCTTCGACCCCGAGCGCGGGGTGCCCTTCGGGCGCTACGCCGCGACCCGGATCAAGGGCGCGCTGCTGGACGAGCTGCGGTCGATGGACTGGGCGTCGCGCTCGGTGCGCACCCGGGCCCGCGAGCACGACGCAGCCCGCGGCGCGCTGACCACCGAGCTGGGCCGCGAGCCCGGGGAGCGGGAGGTCGCCGAGCGGCTCGGCGTCGGCGTCGAGGCGGTCCGTGAGGTCTCCGAGGCCGTGCACCGCTCGGTCGTCGTCCGGCTGGACTCGCTCGTCGACTCCGGCGTCGCCGACGCCGCCCTGCCCCGCGACGACCGCACGCCCGAGGACGTCGTCGTCGAGCGCGAGCGGGAGAGCTACCTCGTCGCCGCCGTCGCGGCGCTCCCGGAGCGGCTGCGGGCCGTCGTCCAGGCCACCTTCTTCGAGGACCGCCTCCTCAAGGACGTCGCGGAGGAGCTCGGGGTCACCGAGTCGCGGGTCTCGCAGCTGCGGACCGAGGCGCTCGCGATGCTCCGCGACGGGATGCGCGCCGCCCTCGGCGACGAGGCCCCGGCCGCCGCCGCGGCGTCCACCGGCG
>JACXUW010000392.1 GCA_014763705.1 Micrococcales bacterium
CCTCCCCGGACCGCCCGCCGGTGTTCCTCGGCGCGCGGTCCGGGGAGGCGCTGGCCGATGCGTACGGCCTGCTCGACGTGTTCGTGCACACCGGGACCCGCGAGACCTTCGGCCAGACCCTCCAGGAGGCGCACGCGAGCGGTCTGCCGGTCGTCGCGCCGGCGCACGGCGGCCCGCTCGACCTCGTCGAGCACGGGCGCACCGGGTTCCTCGTCGACCCGGACCGCCCGGGCGACCTCGCGGCGCGGGTGACGACCCTCGTCGCCGACCCGGCCCTGCGCGAGCGGATGGGCCGGGCCGGGCGCGCGGCCGTCGAGGGCCGCACCTGGGCCTGCGTCACCGACGAGCTGCTCGGGCACTACGCGACGGTCGTGGCCGGTACCGGGAGGCGCGCGGCCTGAGGCTCGGCTCGAGGAGTGGTCAGCCGCCGAGCGGCACCGACCGGACGACGCGCCAGACGCCGTCCGGGTCGTGGTGGTACAGCTCGAGGCTGCGCACCTCGAACGCGCACCGGAAGTCGGCGAGCCCGGCGAAGGCACGGTCGAGGGACTCGTCGTCGAGGTGGTGCGCGATCGTCACGTGCGGGTGGTACGGGAACTCCAGCTCGCGTCGCACCGGACCGGACCGGATCGCCCGCTCGAGCTGCTCGCAGGGCGCGATGCCGCTGGAGACCTGCACGAAGACGACCGGCGAGACCGGCCGGAAGGTCCCGGTGCCGGAGAGCACCATGCGGAACGGCGCGACCTCGCGGCACAGCGCGTCGAGGTGGGCGTTGAAGTCCTCGAGGAGCTCGGGGGTCACCGCGGTGGGCGGCAGCAGCGTGACGTGCGGCGGGATGGCGCCGGCCATCGGGTCGCCGAACTCCGCCCGCGCGGACTGCAGCTGCTCGCCCCACGGTTCGGGGACGGTGACGGCGACACCGTGCATCGGCATGACGGCGACCTCAGCGGGCCGCCGGCAGCAGGCCGACGGCGTCGCGGACCCGGGCCATCGTCGCGTGCGCGACCTCGCCGGCGCGGTCGGCCCCGCGGGCGAGGATGCGGTCGAGCTCGGCGGGGTCGTCGAGCAGCTCCTTCATCCGGTCCTGGAACGGGGTGAGCGCGTCGAGGACGACCTCGGCCACCTCCTTCTTGAGGTCGCCGTAGCCGCGGCCCGCGAACGACGCCGCGACCTCCTCGACCGGCGTCCCGGAGAGCACCGAGTGGATGACGAGCAGGTTGGAGACCCCCGGCTTGGCCTCGGGGTCGTAGCGCACCTCGGCCTCGGTGTCCGTGACCGCCGAGCGGATGTTCTTCGCGATCCGGCCCGGGTCGTCCATGAGGTCGATGAGGCCCTTCGGCGAGGAGCCGGTCTTGCTCATCTTCGCCGTCGGCTCCTGGAGGTCCTGGATCTTCGCCGAGCCCTTGACGATGTACGGCTCGGGCACGACGAGCGTCTCGCCGAAGCGGGTGTTGAACCGCTGCGCGAGGTCGCGGGTGATCTCGAGGTGCTGGCGCTGGTCCTCGCCGACCGGCACGTAGGCGGCGTCGTACATGAGGATGTCGGCGGCCATGAGCATCGGGTAGGTGAGCAGCCCGACGTTGGCGTTCTGCCCCTTGGCGACCTTGTCCTTGAACTGCGTCATCCGGCGGGCCTCGCCGTCGGCGGTCAGGCAGTTCATCACCCAGCCGAGCTCGGCGTGCAGCGAGACGTGGCTCTGGCAGAACACGGCCGAGCGCTCCGGGTCGACACCGCCGGCGATGAACTGCGCGGCCGTGACGCGGGTGCGCCGGCGCAGCACCTCGGGCTCGGTCGGGACGGTCAGCGCGTGGAGGTCGGCGACGAAGTAGTAGGCGTCGAACTCGTCCTGGAGGCCCACCCAGTTGACCAGCGCCCCGAGGTAGTTGCCGAGGTGGAGCGAGTCGCTCGTCGGCTGCATCCCGGAGAGGATGCGGGGGCGTGCGCCATCGGAGGTGGGGTGGCCGGGCATGGCCCCCATTGTGCCCTGCCGCCCATCCCTAGACTCACCGGCATGACGACCGCCGCCGAGACCCACCGCGACGTGTTCGGTTCGGCCCCGGCCGGGGTGTGGTCGGCGCCCGGCCGGGTCAACCTCATCGGCGAGCACACCGACTACAACGGCGGCCTCGCGTTGCCGATCGCCCTGCCGCAGCGCACCGTCGCGGCGGCGTCGACCCGCGACGACGACCTCCTGCGCGTCCACTCGGCGGCCGCCGGCGAGACGCTCGAGGTCGACCTCGGGTCCGTGGGCTCCGGGTCCCCGGAGGGCTGGGGCGCCTACGTCGCGGGCGTCCTGTGGGCCCTGCGCGAGGACGGCTTCGCGGTGCGCGGGATGGACGTCACGGTGACGAGCGAGGTGCCGCTCGGCGCCGGCCTGTCCAGCTCGGCGGCGCTGGAGTGCGCGGTCGGTGCCGCGGCGAGCGACCTCTTCGACCTCGGCCTGCTCGGCTCCGACGACGCGCGTGCCCGGCTGGCCCGCGCGTGCGTACGTGCCGAGAACGAGGTCGCCGGGGCCGCCACGGGCGGGATGGACCAGTCCGCGGCGCTGCTGTGCCGCACCGGCTCCGCGCTGCTGCTCGACTGCCGCGACGGCTCCACCGAGCAGGTGCCGTTCGACCTCGCCGCCGCCGGCCTGGTGCTGCTCGTGACCGACACCCGGGCCTCCCACTCGCTCAACGACGGGCAGTACGAGGCGCGGCGGCGGGCCTGCGAGGCCGCGGCCGAGGAGCTCGGCGTCGGGTCGCTGCGCGAGGTGGCGCCCGACGGGCTGGACGCTGCGCTGGCCCGGCTCTCCTCCGACGAGCTGCGCCGGCGCACCCGCCACGTCGTCACCGAGATCGCTCGGGTGCGCTCGACGGTCGAGGCGCTGCGGGCCGGCGACCTCGACGAGGTGGGCCGGCTCTTCACCGCCTCGCACGCGTCGCTGCGCGACGACTACGAGGTGAGCTGCGCCGAGCTCGACGCGTCGGTCGAGGCCGCCGAGGGTGCGGGCGCGTTGGGCGCCCGGATGACCGGCGGCGGCTTCGGCGGGTCGTCGATCGCGCTCGTGCCGGAGGGGTCGGCGGCCGACGCCGAGGCCGCCGTGCGGGCGGCGGGGCCGGAGGCGGTGACGGTGAAGCACGCCGGCTCCGTCCATCCACGCGCCCCGAAAGCCGCCCGCACGGCGGCCTCAGCGTCGGCCGCCGACCCCTCCGGCACGAGCGCGATCGACGACCCGCCGAAGCCGCCGCCGGTCATCCGGGCGCCCAACGCGCCCGCACCCTCGGCGGC
>JACXUW010000393.1 GCA_014763705.1 Micrococcales bacterium
CCCCCACGTCGACCCCGCCACCCACACGAGCGCCCACGCCGCGTCGGCCCACGTCGGCACCCCCGCCGCGTTGACGAGGGCGGCGTGGGCGCTCGTGTGGGTGGCGGGGTCGACGTGGGGGTCGTGGCCGAAGTCGAGGCCGTCGAAGAGGGTGCTCATCTCGGGGTCCACCCTACGTGCCGGGTCGGACGGTCCGGCCACGCGTGGGCCCCCCGCGGCGGCGACCGGTGCAGGGGTTCCGGTCGGTCGCCCGCGGGGGGCCTGCTCTCGAGCGTACGCCCGTCGCCGTCCCGGTGTCTAGGGTTTGTCGAAGGCAACGGCGGGCCGTCGAGCCGAGCCCGGCAGAGGACGCCCCCCCTGGGTGCTACGGTCACGCGGGCCCGCACACCGGACGGGCCGCACGGGAGGGAGACACCATGCTCATCTGGGGGTGGGGACGCAAGGCCCGCAACCGGCAGGTCAGCGCCACCGAGGCGCTCATCGCGTCGTTCCGCTACTTCAGCCTCTTCTTCGTCTTCACGGTGACGTGGGGGACGAGGTACGTCCTCGCCCGCGTGGCCGAGGACGGCGCGGTGAGCTACCGCGACCTCACCGACGAACAGGCGATGGCCGCCGCGAACGGTGGCGAGCTGCCGGCCCCGACGGCGTGGCAGCGGTTCAGCCTGCTCGGCCTGCTCGTCGCGGTCGTCGCCGTCGTCGGCATCGGCTCCGCCCTCGGCTGACCTCCAGCCCCTACGGTGGGGCCATGGCCTCGCGCAAGGGTGAGTTCGGGGAGCCGGTCGTCCTCGACGTCGGCGGCTTCGACGTGCGCGTGTCCAGTCCCGAGCGCGTCTACTTCCCGGCGCGCGGCGAGACCAAGCTCGACCTCGTCGAGTACTACCTGTCGGTCGGCGACGGCATCGTCAACGCGCTGCGCGAGCGGCCGTGCATGCTGCACCGCTTCCCGGACGGCGTGGCCGGGAACAAGGTGCACCAGAAGCGACTTCCGCGCGGAGCGCCGCCCTGGGTCGAGACCGTGCGCCTCCACTTCCCCCGCTACGGCCTGCACGCCGACGAGCTGTGCGTCACCCGGCTGGCCGACGTCGCCTGGGCCTGCCAGATGAGCACCGTGGAGTTCCATCCCTGGAACAGCCGGCGCGCCGACACCGAGAAGCCCGACGAGTGGCGCATCGACCTCGACCCGATGCCCGAGGCCCCCTTCTCACGGGTGCGCCGGGCGGCCCACGTCGCCCACGAGGTGCTCGACGAGCTCGGGGCCACCGGGTGGCCGAAGACGAGCGGCGGCCACGGCCTGCACGTGTACGTGCGCATCCGGCCCGACCACGGGTTCACCGACGTCCGGCGGGCCGCCCTCGCCTTCGCCCGCGAGGTCGAGCGCCGGCTCCCCGACGACGTGACGACGACGTGGTGGCGCAAGGACCGCGACCCGGCCGCCGTCTTCGTCGACTACAACCAGAACGCGCGTGACCACACGATCGCCGCGGCGTACTCGGTGCGCGGCAACGACATCGGCACCGTCTCGGCCCCACTGCGCTGGGACGAGGTCGACGACGCCGAGCCGGACGACTTCACCATCGCGACGATGCCCGCCCGCTACGCCGAGCTCGGCGACCTGCACGCCGGCATCGACGACGCCGTCTTCGACATCACCCCGCTGCTCGAGTGGGCGGAGCGCGACGAGGCCGAGGGCGCCGAGTCCCCGCCCGAGCCCGAGGACGACACCGGGAAGCCCTGATGGACCTCGTCGTGCCACCGGGTCCCGGTGTGCCGCAGGGCCTCACCGTGCCGGCCTCCGACCTCGTCGAGCGGTTCTCGCGGTCCTCCGGCCCCGGCGGGCAGGGCGTCAACACCGCCGACAGCCGGGTCGAGCTGGAGGTCGCGGTCGACGTCCTGCCGCTCTCCGACACCCAGCGCCGGCGCGTCCTGCGGGCGCTCGACGGCCGGCTGGTCGACGGCCGGCTCATGGTCACTGCGTCGGGGCACCGCCAGCAGCGCCGCAACCGGGTCGCTGCGCGCGAGCGGATGGCCGGCCTGCTGCGCGAGGCGCTGGCTCCCCCACCGCCCGCTCGCCGGGCCACGAGACCCACCCGCGGGTCGGTCGAACGGCGCCTCGACGCCAAGCGACGGCGCGGCGAGACCAAGGCCGCCCGGGGCCGTCCTGCCCCCGAGGCCTGACCCGACCGGCGCCCGAGGACCGACCCGTCGTCAGGCGAGGCGGTCGACGAGCCCGACGACCTCGGCGGCGCAGCCCCAGGACAGTGTCACGCCGGCGCCCCCGTGGCCGAGGTTGCTGACCACCGGCCGGCCGTGGACCTCGTGGACCCGCAGGTCGACGGCGTCGGCGACCGGACGCAGGCCGACGCGCGCGCCGAGCACCTCGGCGTCGCGCAGCGCCGGGACCGCGGCCCGGCATCGCTCGACGATGGCCGCGTGGACAGCCGGGTCCGGCTCGTCGTCGTCGCCCGGTGTGTCGGTGCCGCCGCAGACGACCCATCCGGGGTGCGGGACGACGTAGGTCATGCCGCCCGCGGGGTCGTCGTCGACGAACCAGCGGTCGAGGCCGGGGTTGGCCAGCAGCGCGACCTGCCCGCGGGACGGCGTGACCACGACACCGGGGAGGAGCTCGGCCGCACGGAGGCCGGCAGCGAGCACGACGACGTCGTCCTCGAGCTCGTCGAGGTCGGTGACCCGGCCGGTCTCCAGCGCGACCCCCGCTGCAGCGCAGGCCTTCTCGAGCCAGTCGAGGTACACGACCATCGCAACGAGGGGCAACCGGGCGACGACGCCGGACGCCGCACCCTCGGGTAGCTCACGGCGCTCGGCGTCCCGCCATCCGGTGAGTCCCTCGGTCCACCAGCGGTCGGCGGCCCCGCGCTCGACGAGCAGTCCCTCGCGCAGCGCCACGCCTGCGGTGGGGTCGTCGGCGAGGGCGGTGAAGCGGGCCAGCGAGGTGAGGCCCCAGCCGACGACGCGGTCCCGGGGCTCCACGTGGTACGGGAACCAGAGCCCGCCGGCGACTGCCGACACGGTGCCCGCGGCCGGGACGTCGCGCACGCACCGCACGTCGTGCCCGGCGCGCGCCAGCTCGAGGGCGGTCGTCAGACCCACGACGCCGCCACCGACCACCGTCACCCGCGCCACGGGACCATCGTCCCGAGCACACCGCCACGGCCACGCGCGCCACGCCGGAGGCGAGCCGCCGTACAGTCGCGGGATGGAGCGCCTCGACCCCCACCCGGTGACCGGCGAGCCGCTCCCCTCACC
>JACXUW010000394.1 GCA_014763705.1 Micrococcales bacterium
CCCCGGCATCGCGAAGCGCTCGATGGGCAAGGCCACCCACCTCCTCATCGCCGGCCACCGCCGCCTCGCCGCTGCGAAGAAGTCCAAGCTCGACACCGTCCCCGTCCTGGTCCGCGAGGACCTCACCACCCGCGCCGCGCAGGTCGAGGCGATGCTCGTCGAGAACCTGCAGCGCACCGACCTCACCCCCGTCGAGGAGGCCGACGCCTACCAGCTGATCCTCGACATCGACGGCCTCACCCAGAAGGCGCTCGCGGAGAAGGTCGGCCAGCCGGTCTCCCGGATCCGGGACCGGCTCAAGCTCGCGAAGATCGGCGACGCCGGCCGGAAGGCGCTGCAGGCCCACCAGGTCACGATCGAGCAGGCGATGGCGATCGCCGAGTTCGACGACGACCCGACCGTGCAGAAGCGGATCGTGAAGGCCGTCGGTCGCGACAACTTCACCTACGAGGTGAACCGGGCCCGAGCAGAGCGCACCCGGGCGCGCGAGATGCAGGAGCGGCTCGACCGGCTCGCCGCGAACGGCGTCACCGTCCTCGACGCGAAGCCGAAGGGAGCCCGCGAGCTGTGGGACCTGCTGCCCGGCTTCCCGCAGCGCTACCAGAGCGACAAGCAGATCGACGCGGCCGAGAAGAAGGACCACGGCAAGTGCCCCGGCCGCGCGACCTACTGGTACGACGAGTACGGGTCCAAGCGCCTCGGCCACGGCTGCACCCAGCCGAAGCTGCACCCCAAGGTGAAGCCGCCCAAGACCGCGGCCGAGAAGAAGGCCGAGGCTGAGCTCGCGCAGCTCAAGGAGGAGCTGGCCGCCGGCGCTGGCGCGGCCGCTGCGGCCCGCGCCGAGTTCATCCGTGACCGCCTCGCCCAGACCGCCGACCCGGTCCTCGTCCGCACCCGCCTGCAGACCCTCGTCATCCGCTCGCTTGAGCTGGGAGCACGGTACGACTCGACCCGCTTCGCCCGGGCGGAGCTGTTCCTCGAGGTCCTCGGCGCCCCGGTCCCCGAGCACGACAAGGGTACGAGCGAGGACGCCCGTACGGCCGACCTCGTGGAGGCCCTGAACGAGGCCCTGCAGAACCTCAGCGTCAACGCGCTCGTCCTGGCCCTCGACGTCGCGATGCACGTCCGCGGCGAGGTCAACCTCCGCTCGACCAGCAGCCCCTACCCGAACGGCTTCACCTACACCGACGGCCGCTCGTGGGTCGAGACCCTCACCGAGCTCGGGTACGGGTGGAGCGACTGGGAGCGGGCCCGCTTCGTCGGTCGTGACTACGTCGTCGAGGACGGCACGAGCCGCTACTTCTCGTGGGACGTCGCCGGCGTCGTGGAGCCGGCCGAGGACGCCGACGACGCGGCGGCCGAGGCGGCCCCCCAGTGACGCCCGCCCAGGCGTGCGGCGTCCCCGCCGAGAGCCAGAGCCGCGCACTGCACCTGATGGTCCAGAGGGACGGCTGGGGCGGCCTGCTGCACGTGCACGACGACCTCGAGGCCGACATCTGCGGCGTCCCCATCCCGCTCGTCCGCTGGGACCTTCCCCTCTTCCGCGCCGAGGCCCTCCTCGAGGCGCTCGAGGTCCTCGACAAGGTCGGCGAGCTGTACGCCGCGGACGACGGCGAGGGCCCCAACGGCTGGGACGACGAGCGCCGGGCCCTCAAGGAGGCGCTCGAGCACCTCATCCACGTCGGCCGTGCCGTCATCAGAGACGGATTCGTTGCCCTGCCCACCACCGAAGGAGCCGAGCTGTGACGACGTACGAGTGGGCCGACACCGAGGTCGAACCGATCGCGAAGGCCCTCATCGCCGAGGTCAAGGACCACGAGGACCTCGTCCACGCCCGCATCCTCTACGTGTTCCGCGACAAGCACGCCCTCTCCCGCGGCCACGCCATCCTCGGCAAGGCCCGCAAGGTCGCCGGCCTGACCCAGTTCCTCGTCGACGACGAGTCCATCGACGCACCCCTCTTCGTCCTCGAGTTCCCCCGCGACCTCTGGAAGGAGATGACCGACCAGCAGCGCCGCGCCCTCGTCGACCACGAGCTCTCCCACCTCGCCGTCGAACGCAACGACGACGGCATCTGGGTCGGCCGCACCCGCGGCCACGACGTCGAGGAGTTCCTCGCCATCGTCAAGCGCCACGGCCTCTGGAAGGCCGACGTCCAGGCGCTCGCGAAGGTCGCCGCGGGGCAGCTCGCACTCGACCTCGACGACCCGGCCGCCGCCGACGACGAGGACGAGCAGCCGACCACGCCGGCCTCGCCCGATGACGAGGAGTGGGAGCGGGCCGCGCCCGGTCTGCGCGTCGTCCCAGACCCGTTCGCCGGCAACGGCGCCGCCCGATGACCCGCGCTCGCAGCATGGCCACCACGGTCGCGATCGCCGTCGTCTCGGGCGGCCTCGGGGCGCTCGGCGGAAGCCTCATGGTCATCGGTTACCTGATGAGCCAGCCGTGGCGCGTCGCCCTCGGTGGCGGCCTGCTGATCGGCCCTGTGGGTGTCCTCTGGCTGTGGGAGGAGTGGTGGGACTACCGCAACCGGCTCGGGCGGTGGGAGCCGCGGCCTACAGCGTCCTTCGAGAGCCTCCGCCCGTGCCCCGAGTGCGCGGCCGGCAAGCATCAGAACTGCGACGGCGCGACGTGGAGCGACCTCACGGATCGCGCGATGCCCTGCCCGTGCCGCTCGTGCACTCCGCCGGCCTTCGACTGGCGGAACCAGCCGTGAGCGAGACCCGAGAGCTCGAGTGGCCAGCGATGTCGTACGTCTACGGCACATGGGGCTATGCCCTCGACCAGGCGCGAGATCGAGCCACTCGCCACGGCCAGCGCATGCACCTCTACAAGGCAGACGTGAACGGGCGCGCTCGGTGGGTCGTGGCCTGGGATCCCAAGGAGTCCGACCACAGGGTGCGAGAGCACGAGATCGTCGAGTCCACCGAGTTCGGCGACCTCCCGGAGGCCCGCTACCTGTGCACCGCCTGCGGCAAGGAGACCGTGGGCGTGCCGCCGCCCGATCCGTGCCCGGGAGGCCGGTCGTGAGCGCCCGTTCGGCGTCGTTCCTGTCGCCGCATCAGATGCACCGGCTTGACCTGGCGTGCAGCCCGATCCGGCGCGCCTTCCCCAGCTACGGCCCGGTCCTCGTCGGCTCGGTCAACCAGCGAGCTGACTACCGCGACGTCGACGTGCGAGTCATCCTCGCGGACAAGGACTTCGACCGCATGTTCGGCAAGGGCGTCGCCGACGAGCGAGGCGAGGCCCACGGCCA
>JACXUW010000395.1 GCA_014763705.1 Micrococcales bacterium
CGTCGGTCAGCGAGACGTAGTCGGCCAGCCGGGGGTCGGCGGGGTCGTCGATGCGAAGGGGCACGCGGGAGAGGCTAGGACAGCGCGGCACGCACGATGACGGTGAGGCTCGCCACGACGCAGAAGCCGAGGACGTACCGGCGGAAGCGGGCGGCGTCGACCCGGGCCCGGACCGGGGCGGCGACGGCGTAGCCGAGCAGCGCGCAGGGGGCCCAGGCCAGTCCGGCGAGCAGCTGCCGGCCCGAGACCTCACCCCCGAGCGTGAGCCCACCGAGGGCCAGCCCGGAGCCGACGAGGAAGAAGGCGGCCAGGGTGGAGCGCACCCGTTCCGGCCGCTCGTGCTGGAGCACGAGGGCGAGGAACGGGCCGCCGATCGCGGCCGCCGTCCCCGAGACGCCGGACACCGCCCCGGCGACGAGGGCGTTGGTCCGGGTGGGTCGCAGGTCGATGGTGCGCACCGAGAGGGCGACGGTGACGAGGATGAGGACCCCGACGAGGGCCGCGATGGCCCGGGGCGCGAGGACGGCGACGACGGCCACGCCGACCGGGGTGAGGACCAGCCGTGCGGTCAGGGCCAGTCCGAGGGAGCGCCACGCGAGGTCGCGCACCCCGTGCGAGAGCTGGAGCACCGGCAGCGTGACGCTCGGGACGAGCAACGCGACCGGCATGAGGTCCGGGGCGAGGAGGACGACGAACGGCGCGGCCACGACGGACATCCCGAAGCCCACGACCGACTGGACGACCGCCCCGGCGAGGACGGCCAGCCCGAGGGCGGCGACGGCGGGGTCCATCAGGGGAGGAACACGAGCTTGGTCACCGCGACGACGCCGACGACGACGATGGCACCGCGCAGGACCGGGCTGGGCAGCCGCCGGCCGACCGTCGAGCCGAGGACGCCGCCGACGGTGGAGCCGAGCGCGATGAGGAGCACGACGAGCCAGTCGATGCGGTCGCGGGCGACGAGGACGAAGACGACGGCGGCGACGGCGTTGACGACGGTGGCGAGGACGTTCTTGACGCCGTTGAGGCGCTGCAGCGGCTCGTCGGACAGGGCTCCCATGATGCCCATGAGGATGATCCCCTGCGCCGCACCGAAGTAGCCGCCGTAGACGCCGGCACCGAACACCCCGCCCCGCAGGAGACCCCGGTGCCCGGCCGGCACGTCTCCGCTCGCCGAGCGCCGGCGCGCGGTCCACGCGTTGAGCCGCGGTCCGGCGACGACGAGCCCGACCCCGACCAGGATGAGGACGGGCACGATGGCGCGGAAGAGGTCCGGGTCGAGGACGAGCAGCAGGACCGCGCCGAGCGCTCCCCCGGCGAACGACACCGGGACGAGGCGCAGCAGCTCCGCGCGCAGTCCGGTCAGCTCGCGGCGGTAGCCGATCGCCCCGGTGAGGCTGCCGGGCACCAGCCCCAGGTTGTTCGAGACGTTCGCCGTGACCGGCGGGATCCCCAGCAGCAGGAGGGTCGGGAAGGTGATGAGCGTGCCCGAGCCGACGATCGTGTTGATCGTGCCCGCCCCGATCCCGGCGAGCACGACGAGCAGCGCTTCACCGAGGGACACCCGGCCACCCTAGTGCGCCGGGTCGCCCGGCCCGACCGACGAGGAGGTCGGCCGCCAGTGCGGCCGCGGCGACGACGCCGACGAGCGCGGCGTACCCGAGGGCCGTCGTGTCGAGGCCGACGACGAGGACGAGCACGCCGGCCGCGAGGGCCGGGACCGAGAACGCGAGGTAGCTCACCGTGAAGACGGCCGACATCAGGGCGGACCGCTCCTCCGGCTCGGCCAGCGCGGTCAGGGTGCGCAGCGTGCCGAGGAACGAGGTCCCGAAGCCGGCGCCGGCCACGGTGACCGCCGTGACGAGGACCGGGAGGGAGCCGGTGAGCAAGGCGGTGACGAATCCGGCGAGACCGGCGACGAGCGCCACGAGGCCGCCCCGGGTGAGCCGCTGCGCCGACTGGTCACGCGCGAGGAACGAGGCGAGGGCGCCGGCGCCGGTGAAGGCCCCGATGACCGCTCCGGACACGGCGTGGTTGGTCACCCCGAGTCGCGCCGCGAGGACGCTCCCGCTCACCGAGAGCATCAGCCCGCCGAGCGACCACGTCGAGGCCATGACGGGGACACCGGCGACGAAGGCGGACCGGGCCCGGGCCGGGACGGCGACGACGGGACGCATCGAGGCGAGGGCGCCGGCCCGCCGCGGGGCCGTCTCCGGCAGCGAGGGGACGGTGAGCAGGAGCCCGGCGACGAGGACCGCGAGCACCGCGTAGACGAGGTGCAGCGGGGCGGGAGCGTACTGCGCGAGGGCCCCCGCGAGGATGCCGCCGACGGCCAGCCCGGCCGTCGGGGCGACGCTGTTGACGAGCGCACCGCGCTGGGTGCCGTACCGCTGGAGGTCCAGCAGGTAGGCGCCCATCACGCCCATCGCGGTCCCCGTCGCGAGGCCCTGGACGACCCGGGCCAGGACGAGTGCGGGGGTGTCCTGCGCGGTGAGGAAGAGCAGGAGGCTGGCGAGCTCGACGACGAGCGCGGCGGCGAGGACCGGCCGGCGGCCCACGTGGTCCGACAGCCGCCCCGCGACGAGCAGGGCCGCGAGCAGCGCGACGACGTACACCGCGAAGACGACGGTCAGCACCGGCGCCGAGAAGCCGAAGGCGTGCTCGTAGACGGGGTACAGCGGGCTCGGCGCGCTCGAGGCGGCGAGGAAGGTCGCCACCGTGGCGGCGACGACGACGAAGGCCGCGGGTGGGGTGAGGCGCGGGACCATGGGTTCTCCGTTCGGGAATGGTCGAACCGTACGATGCGGTTGAACCGACCGAACCGAGCAACTATTCCACTGGAGTCGAACAGATGTCGCGCGAGCGGTCCCCCCGCCTCATGGAGCACCCGGACCTCGAGCAGGTCGAGCTGCCCACCGTCCTCTTCGCGCTGAGCGACGCCTCGCGGCTCGCCCTCGTCCGCGAGCTCGCCGTCGAGGGCCCGCGCACCGTCGAGGCCTGCCGCGAGACCGACCCGGACGTCCCGAAGTCGACCTTCTCCCACCATCTGCGCACGCTGCGCGAGGCCGGGCTCATCCGCAACGAGCCCGCGGGTCGCCACCGGGTCGTCACGCTACGCCGCGACGAGCTCGAGGGGCGCTTCCCCGGCCTGCTCGACGCCGTGCTGCGCGACTGACGCCGCACGCGGGAGCGCCCGGACCCTCCACGGGGTCCGGGCGCTCCGGTGTCACGCGACGCTCACGGCTGCGC
>JACXUW010000396.1 GCA_014763705.1 Micrococcales bacterium
CCACAGGGTTTCGTGGCCGAACGCACAGCGGACGAGGGTGCCGGCCCGGGGGAGGGCGGTGCATACTGGGCCGCACGTGCTCCGGGGTCGGTGAAACTCCGAGCCGGCGGTGACAGTCCGCGACCCGACCGCAGCCAGCGGCCGGTTGACCAGGTGGAACTCCTGGACCGACGGTGAAAGTCCGGATGGTAGGCAGCACGTACGGCCGGGTGTGCCGGGTCCTCACGCGACCCCGTGCGCCCCGCGGTGCAGTAGTCCCCGGAGTTCGTCCGAGAAGCAGAACGAACCCGAAGGACGAACACCTCTCATGAACACCCTCAGCGCGGCGACCACGTCGTCGCAGAACCTCTTCCAGCAGCTGATCGACCTCAGCATCCCCATCGGGCAGTACCAGCTCCACGTGCTCGAGGTGGTCGGCGTCCTCATCGGCGTGGCGTCCGCCTGGTACGGCATGCGCCGCAAGGTCTGGGCCTGGCCGGTCGGCATCCTCGCCAACATCATGCTGTTCTTCGTCTACATCGGCGCCACCTTCGGCGCCGACCAGCGCATCCCGCTCTTCGGCCAGGCCGGCCGGCAGGTCTTCTTCATCATCGTGAGCGTCTACGGGTGGGCGGCCTGGGCCGCCACCCGGCGGCGCGGAGGTGGCGACGCCCCGGCAGTCCACCCGCGGTGGACGACGCCGCGGGAGCGGGTCGCCGTCGTGGCCGGCTGGCTCGTCGGGACGGCCGTCGTGTGGTGGGCCTTCGTGGCGCTGTGGAACCTCGCGCCGAACCCGTACTGGACGCCGCAGTGGTGGTACTACGCGGCGGACGCGTGGATCTTCGTCGGGTCGATCGTCGCGACCTACGCGATGGCCCGCGGCTGGAACGAGTTCTGGCTGGCCTGGATCGGCGTCGACCTCGTCGGCGTCCCGCTCGGGTTCGCCACCGGCTACGTGCCGACGTCGGTCATGTACATCTTCTACGGCGCCTTCGTCCTCTACGGCTTCAGCCAGTGGGTCAAGGTGACCCGCGAGGCGGCTGCCGTGCAGCCGGTCGCCGGGGAGCCCGCGCCCGTCCCCTGACCGCCCGGACCCCGTCGACCGACGAGAACACGCCGCGCGCGCGAGACCGCACGCGGCGTGTTCTCGTCGTTCGACCGGGGGCAGCGAGGGCGGCGGACGGCCATCGGCCGCCCGGCCCGCGCCCCGTACCCTTGTGCCTCGTGAAGACGTTCGACGCGTTGTATGCCGAGCTCGCCGAGAGGGCCCGCACCCGTCCCGAGGGCTCCGGCACCGTCGCCGCCCTCGACGCCGGTGTCCACACGATCGGGAAGAAGATCGTCGAGGAGGCCGCCGAGGTGTGGATGGCCGCCGAGCACGAGGGCCGCGAGCGCACCGCCGAGGAGGTCAGCCAGCTGCTCTACCACCTCCAGGTGCTCATGCTCGCGACCGACCTCACCCCCGACGACGTCTACCGCCACCTCTGAGCGACCGAGACCCGAGGACACCCACTGCCATGCTCCGCATCGCCGTCCCCAACAAGGGGTCGCTGTCCGAGCCCGCCGCCGCGATGCTCCGCGAGGCCGGCTACCGCACCCGCCGCGACACCAAGGAGCTCGTGGTCACCGACGCCGACAACGGCGTCGAGCTCTTCTACCTGCGCCCCCGGGACATCGCGGTCTACGTCGGCTCCGGCACCGTCGACTGCGGCGTCACCGGCCGCGACCTGCTCCTCGACTCCGGCTCCGCCGCGGTCGAGGTGATGACGCTCGGCTTCGGCGGCTCGACCTTCCGCTACGCCGCCCGGCCGGGCACGGCAACGGGCGTCGAGGGCCTCGCCGGCCGGCGGGTCGCGACGAGCTACCCCGGCCTCGTCGAGAAGCACCTCGCCGACCACGGGGTCCAGGCCCAGGTCGTGCGCCTGGACGGCGCGGTCGAGACGGCCGTCACCCTCGGGGTCGCCGACGTCATCGCCGACGTGGTCGAGACCGGGGCCACCCTGCGCAGCCAGGGCCTCGAGGTCCTCGGCGACCCGATCCTGCGCAGCGAGGCCGTGCTCGTCCGGCGCGAGGGCAGCGAGGAGAAGGCGGGCATCGAGGTGCTCCGCCGCCGGCTGCTCGGCGTCGTCACCGCCCGCCACTACGTGATGCTCGACTACGACGTCCCGGCCGACCTCGTCGACCGGGCCTGCGCGATCACGCCGGGCCTGGAGTCGCCGACCGTCTCGCCGCTGCAGAACCGCGACTGGTGCGCCGTGCGCGCGATGGTGCCGCGGGTCGGCACGAACGGCGTCATGGACGAGCTGTACGAGCTCGGGGCGCGGGCCATCCTCGTCACCGACATCACCGCGTGCCGGTTGTGACCCGGGAGGCGGCCGCGCCGCTCGACGCGACGTTCCGGCCCCGCCGCGGCCGCGTCGTGCCGCTCGTCGTGGCCGGCGTGTTCGTCCTCATCTGCGTCGCGGTCTCCGTCGGGATGGGGGTCGCCGGCGAGTGGACCGTCGGCGACCAGGTGGCGCTCGTCGTCTTCGGGCTGCTCGTCGGAGGCTTCCTCGCCCGGTACGCGGCGATCCGGGCGACGCCGGGCCCGGACGGGCTGACCGTCCGCAACCTCATGCTGACCCGCACGGTCGGCTGGGACGAGATCGAGGCGGTGCGGTTCGTCGAGGGCGACCCGTGGGTCAGCCTCGAGCTCGTCGACACCGACGTCGTCGCCGTCATGGCCGTCCAGCGGGTCGACGGCGACCGCGGCCGGGCCGAGGCGCGCCGGCTGCTCGAGCTCGTGCGGGCGCACCGTCGCTCTTGACGGAAACCATCGGCTGGTGCTTATCATCAGTCATGACTGATGCAGCGCGCGTCCTCGACGCCCTCGGCGACCCGACCCGGCGCCACGTCCTCGAGCTCCTCCGTGACGGCGAGCGCAGCGTGCGCGAGCTGACCGACGCCTCGAGCGTCTCGCAGCCGGCGGTGTCGCAGCACCTGCGGGTCCTGCGTGACGCCGGCCTCGTCGACGTCCGGGCGGCCGGTACCCGCCGGCTCTACCGGGTGCGCCCGGACGGGCTCGGTGACGTGCGGGCCTGGGTCGACACCTTCTGGGACGACGCCCTCGGGGCGTTCGCCGCGCACGTCGAGGAGCAGCAGCGATGACGGCCCCCGTGCTCCGCAGCGTCGTCGTCGGCTGCGGGGTCGAGCAGGCCTTCGCTACCTTCACCGACCGGATCGGCGCCTGGTGGCCGCTGCCGACGCACAGCGTCGGGGGCGGCCACCAG
>JACXUW010000397.1 GCA_014763705.1 Micrococcales bacterium
CGTCCTCCTCGTCGCGGGCGTCGTCCTCGTCGTCGCCGGCGGGGCGCTGCTCGTGCCCGGCGTCGGGGTGTCGGTGCGCGGGTCGGTCCTCGTGCCGCTGTTCGTCATCGGCGTCGGGGCGGTCGTGGCCTGGTCCAACCTCGACGCCACCCAGCGCTCGCGGTGGCTCACCGGCGGCCGCGACGGCATGGGCTGGGTGCGCGTGCTGCTCGGCTCCGGGCTCGCCCTCGTCGGGGTGCTCGTCCTCGTGACCCGCGGCCGCTCGGTCAGCGTCCTCTGGGACGCCGTCCTCGCCGCGCTGGCCGTGCTCATCGGCGCGCTCATCCTCGCGGCCCCCTGGGCGGTGCGGCTCTGGAGCGACTTCCGGCGCGAGCAGGACGCCGCCGTCCGGGCCACCGAGCGCGCCGACATCGCGGCGCACCTGCACGACTCGGTCCTGCAGACCCTCGCGCTCATCCAGCGCCAGTCGGCCGACCCCGCCGCCGTCACCCGGCTCGCCCGCGCCCAGGAGCGCGAGCTGCGCAGCTGGCTCTACGACGGGCCGCAGGGGTCCCAGCAGTCCCTCGCGGCGGCCGTCACCGAGGTGGCCCACGAGGTCGAGGACCTCCACGGGGTCCCCGTCGACCTCGTCGTCACCGGCGACCGCCCGTTCGAGCAGCACGGCGCCGCCCTGTCCCGGGCCATGCGCGAGGCGCTGCTCAACGCCGTCCGGCACGGCAGCCCGCCGGTCACCGCGTACGTCGAGATCGGGCCGACCGGGGTCGAGGCCTTCGTCCGCGACCGCGGCGACGGCTTCGACCTGGACACCGTCCCGGAGGACCGCCTCGGCGTGCGCCAGTCCGTCCTCGGCAGGATGGAACGGCACGGCGGCACCGCGCGGGTGCGCCGCCGTGAGGACGGCACCGAGGTGGAGCTCCGGCTCCCGCCGATCGAAGGAGAAGAGTGATGACCAGCCAGCGCAGCGCCACCCCGGCCACGCCCGTCCGCGTGGTGCTCGTCGACGACCACCGGATGTTCCGCACCGGCGTGCGGGCCGAGCTGACCGACGCGATGGCCGGGGGAGACCCGGTGTGCGAGTTCGTCGGCGAGGCCCCGGACGTCGACTCCGCGATCGCCGTCATCCGGGCCGAGACCCCTGACGTCGTGCTCCTCGACGTGCACCTGCCGGGCGGCTCTGGCAACGGCGGCGTCGGACACCGACAGGGCGAGGAAGCGCACCGGCGTGCCGGCGGCTACGTGACGAAGACGATCGGCGCCCGCGACCTCGTGACCGCCATCCGGCGGGTCGCCGACGGCGACGCGGTGTTCTCGCCGCGGCTCGCCGGCTTCGTCCTCGACGCCTTCGGCGCGGCCGCGGGCGAGATCGCCGAGGTCGACGAGGAGCTCGACCGGCTCTCCGCGCGCGAGCGCGAGGTGATGCGGCTCATCGCCCGCGGCTACCAGTACAAGGAGGTCGCCAAGGAGCTGTTCATCTCGGTCAAGACGGTCGAGACGCACGTCTCCTCGGTGCTGCGCAAGCTGCAGCTGTCCTCGCGCCACGAGCTGACCGCCTGGGCGATGGGACGCCGCCTCGTCTGAGGCTGCTGCCTCGGGTGAGGCCGCTGCCCGGGCCGGGTCGGGGCTGCCCCTACGCTGTGGCCCATGGACCTCCTCGAGAACGTGTTCGTCCTCCTGCACCTGCTGGGCATGGCCGCCATCGTCGGCAGTGCGGTGTTCGTGGCCCGCGGCCGCGCGACCCCCGCCCTCGTCTGGGGCGCGCGGGCGCAGCTGGTCACCGGGCTGGTCCTCGTCGGCATCGTCGAGTCCGGGGACGAGCCGGTCAACCACGCGAAGATCGGGGTCAAGCTCGTCGTCGCGATCGCCGTCGCGGCGTGCGCCGAGATCGCCGCCGCGAAGGCCCGCAAGGGCGAGGGCGAGCGGCCGCAGCTGGTCACCGTCGCCGGTGGCCTCGCCGTCCTCAACGCGGCGATCGCCGTGCTCTGGACCTCCGCCTCCTGACCCCCGCCAAACCCCACGCGTATCGGGTGACCCGATAACGGTGCGCCTCACCCCGGAACGGTTCCCGGGTGAGGCGCGGTCGTATCGGGTCACCCGATACGCGCGTGGTCGGGGGCGGGGTCAGAGGGTGAGCAGCAGCTTGCCCTGGGTGCGCCGGCCCTCGAGGTCGTCGTACGCGTGCGCCGCCTCCTCGAGCGGGTAGCGGCCGCCGACGGCCACCTGGAGGGAACCGTCGGCGACGGCGGCGAGGACCTCGCCGGCTCGCCACTCGAGCTCGTCGCGGCTGGCCAGGTGGTGGCCGAGGCTGGGGCGGGTGACGAAGAGCGACCCGCCGGTGTTGAGCCGCTGGAGGTCGAACGGCGGCACCTGCCCGCTCGCGGCGCCGAAGAGGGCGAGCATCCCCCGCGGCCGGAGCGAGGCGAGCGAGGCGTCGAAGGTGTCCCGCCCGACGCCGTCGTACGCCACGTCGACGCCGCGCGGCGCGACCTCGCGCACCGCGGCGGCGAGGTCGTCGACCGCCCGGTAGTCGATGACGTGGTCGGCGCCGAGCCGTTCGGCGGTGGCGCACTTCTCCGGGCCGCCGGCCGTCGCGACGACGACCCCGCCGCGCGCCCGGACCATCTGCACGAGCAGCTGCCCGACGCCACCCGCCGCGGCGTGGACCAGCGCCGTCGTGCCGGAGCCGACCGGGAAGGTGCTCGTCGTGAGGTAGTGGGCGGTCATGCCCTGGAGCATCACGGCGGCGGCGGTCTCGAGGTCGACGGCGTCCGGCACCGTGACGAGCGTGTCCGCGGCCCGCACGGCGTACCGGGCGGCGCTCCCGACGGACATCGCCCACGCGACCCGGTCGCCGGGCGCGAGGTGCTCGACGCCCTCGCCGACGGCCACGACGGTCCCGGCCCCCTCGTTCCCGAGGACGAACGGGACGTCCATCGGGTACACACCCTCGCGCTGGTAGACGTCGATGAAGTTGACGCCGACGGCGGCGACCTCGACGACCGCCTCCCCGCGTCCGGGAGCCGGTGCAGAGCGGTCCTCGACGACGAGGACGTCGGAGCCGCCGGTGCGCGGGACGACGAGGGCAGGGCCGTGGCGCTCGCTCATGCCGCCAGCCTAGGTCGGTCTCAGCCGGTCGTGTCGACCCAGTAGCGGCGCTTGTCCCCGCGGACGTCCTCGAGCACACCACCGTTGGCCTCGATGACCGCGGCCGAACCGAGGTTGTCGGTGTCGCAGGTGACGAGCGCCGAGTCGATGCCGAGGGCGCGGCACTCGGGGAGCACGAGCCGCAGCGCCGAGGTGGCGACGCCCCGGCGGCGTGCGCTCGGCCGGACCGAGTAGCCGATGTGACCGCCGAACTCCAGGAGGAACGGCGTGAGGCGGTGTCGGATGCTGATCGACCCGAGGTACTCGGTCGGGGCGCCGTCGTCGACGACCCAGTAGAAGGTGCACGGCACGTGACCGGTGGGGCGCGGGGAATCCTCCCGGGCGCGGTCGAGCCGCCACCGGACGAACCGCGCGAAACCCTCGGGCGTCTCGAGGTCCTCGCGGGTGAACTCGACGCCCTCGTAGCCGCCGTCGTCCGGCGGCTCGACCCACACGCCGTCGCCGTCGCGCTGGGCCTCGCCGAGCGCTGCGAACTCGTCGTGGGCCGCGAGGTAGGACTCGCGCATCCGGGCGTCGGGACGGGACAGGACGATCATCCCCCGACCGTAGACGGGCGACCGGCCTGTGGGCGAACGGGTTACCCGCGCAGGCCCAGGAGGACGTCGTCGAGCATCTCCGGAGTGAGGCGCCGCGTGAAGGTGTTGTGCGGGCTCACGTGGTAGCAGCCGACGAGCCGGACCGAACGGCCGTCGGGCAGCCCGAGCGGCACCTCGACGGCGTGGCCGAAGCGCGGTTTGGGCCGCGGGACGTCCCACCCGAGCGACCGAGCGGCGCCGAGTGCGGCGTCCCAGCCGATCGAGCCGAGGCACAGGACGGCGCGCAGCCGGGGCGCCGCGAGCTCGAGGTCACGCTCGAGCCACGGTGCGCAGCAGGCGCGCTCGGCGGGGGTGGGCTTGTTCGCCGGCGGGGCGCAGCGGACCGCGGCGACGATCCGCAGGCCGCTGAGGGCCTGGCCGTCGCCGGCGGCGACGGACGTCGGCTGCGCGGCGAACCCGGTGCGGTGCAGGGCGGCCCAGAGGAAGTCGCCGGAGGAGTCGCCGGTGAACATCCGCCCGGTGCGGTTGGTGCCGTTGGCCGCCGGCGCGAGGCCGACGAGCAGCACCTCGGCGTCGGGGTCGCCGAACGAGGGCCCGGGGCGTCCCCAGTACGGCTGGTCGGCGAAGGCCGCGCGC
>JACXUW010000398.1 GCA_014763705.1 Micrococcales bacterium
TTTGAGTGATCGGTGGCCGCGACTTTGACGGCGCCGTCGGCCGTGACGGTCGACCAGGCGAATGTGTTGGTGATCCGGGCATCCACGGTCTGCTTGATGTCGTTGAAGATCAGCGCGGTGCCGACCGCCGCGGCCACCTGCTGCGCGGTGCCGAGCAGCGAGGACCCGTGCGAGTACAGGTGCGGCGGCAGGGCGCCCAGGCCGAGCGTGAAGGCCGGCGTGAACAGCGCCGCGAGGCTCACCATGAGCAGCACCTGGACCCCGAGGATGGCGGCGTACGGCGTCGCCTCGTCGATCCGGCTGAGCGCGGCGAGGGCGGCGAGCACCCCGAGCGACCCGGGAACGGTGAGCGGGCGGGCGCCGACGCGGTCGAGGACGCGCCCGACGACCGGCCCGAGCAGCCCCATCGCGAGGCCGCCCGGCGCGACGAGCAGGCCGGTCTGCAGCGGCGTCAGCCCACGCAGGTCCTGGAGGTAGAGCGGCAGGAGGATCATCGCGCCGAGCATCGTGAGGAAGGCGACGGACTGCATCGACAGGGACACCGCGAAGGTGCGGTGGCGCAGCGTGCGCAGGTCGAGCAGCGGCTCGGAGCGGCGGGTCAGCGACCGCTGGCGCAGGACGAACCCGGCGACGACGAGGAGGCCGCCGACGGCCCAGGTCCAGGCGGGCACCGCGCCGGGGTGCTCCTCGCCGACCCGGCTCAGCCCGTAGACGAGGCCGCCGAAGCCGGCGCCGGCGAGCACGACGCTCGCCCAGTCGATGCTGCTCGCCCGCGTCTCGCCCACGTCCTCGAGGTGGCGCAGGCCGAGGATGGTGACCCCGACGGCGACGGGCAGCACCAGGCCGAAGAGCCAGCGCCAGCCGGCCGCCCCGAGCACGACCCCGGAGAGGGCCGGGCCCACCGCCGGCGCCACCGAGATGGCGAGCGTCACGTTGCCCATGACCCGGCCGCGGTCGCGCTCGGCGACGACGGTCATCAGCGTCGTCATGAGCAGCGGCATCATCACCGCGGTGCCGGCGGCCTGGACCACCCGGCCGCCCACGAGGACGGGGAAGCTCGGGGCCAGCGCGCACACGAGGGTGCCGGTGCCGAACACGGACATCGCCACCGTGAACGCGCTGCGCGTCGTCACCCGGTGGAGGAACCACCCGGTGACCGGGATGACGACGGCCATCGTCAGCATGAACGCCGTCGAGAGCCACTGCGCGGCACGGGCGGTGACCGCGAACTCGGTCATGAGGCGGGGGATGGCGTTGACCATCACCGTCTCGTTGAGGATGACGGTGAAGGTGGCCGCGACCAGCCAGCGCAGGACGGGGTAGGAGCGGGTCGGCGCGGCGTCGACGGGCCCCGGCGAGGGCGCGGAACGGGGCGCGGTGGTGGTGTCGGTGGTCGTCATGCTGGGATCGACCGGGCGGTGCCCGGGAACTCATCGGGCGGTCTCGATGATTTTCCCGAGCGGGTCCGGTCTGTACGGTTGTGGCACCACGGGGGTGCCGGGAGGAGGACCGCGATGACGACCACGCCGACGGGGACGCAGGCGCCGGCCGCGACCGACCCGGAGTTCGACGACGCCGTCTCGCGCTACCGGCGCGAGCTGCTCGCCCACTGCTACCGGATGACCGGTTCGCCGTCCGAGGCCGAGGACCTCGTCCAGGAGGTCTACCTGCGGGCCTGGCGCGCGTACGGCTCCTTCGAGGGCCGGTCCTCGCTGCGCACCTGGCTGCACCGCATCGCGACCAACGTCTGCCTCACCGCGCTCGAGGGCAAGGACCGCCGGCCGCTGCCCTCCGGCCTCGGCACCTCCTCCTCCGAGGGCGGCGACCCGCTCGACGAGCGCACCGAGGTCCCGTGGCTCGGCCCGATGCCGGACGCCCAGCTGCTCGGCACCGCCGACCCCGCCGACGTCGTCACCGAGCGCGACGCCGTCCGGCTCGCCTTCGTCGCCGCGCTGCAGCACCTTCCCCCGCGCCAGCGCGCCGTCCTCGTCCTGCGCGAGGTGCTGCGCTGGAGCGCGGCCGAGGTCGCCGAGGCCACCGGCTCGACCGTCGCCTCGGTCAACAGCGCGCTCCAGCGGGCCCGCGCCACCATCGAGGAGGTCGCGCCCTCCGCCGACGCCGCACCCGCCCCGATGACCGACGAGCAGCGCGCGCTCCTCGACCGCTACGTCGACGCGTTCTGGCGCAAGGACGTCGACGCCATCGCCAAGCTCTTCACCGAGGACGCCGTCTGGGAGATGCCGCCGTTCGCCGGCTGGTACCAGGGCCCGCGCACGATCGCCACGCTCGTCGACACCCAGTGCCCGGGCGGCCGCTACGACATGCCGATGCTCGCCACGACGTGCAACGGCCAGCCTGCCTTCGGCCTCTACATGCGCGAGGAGGGCCCGGACGGCGACGTCTTCCGGCCCTTCCAGCTGCAGGTCCTCGAGCTCGACGGCGACCGCGTCTCGCACGCCGTCGTCTTCTTCGACACGGAGTACTTCACGGCGGCCGGGCTGCCCGCCGAGCTGGGCGTCGACGACGTCCCCACCCGACCGGAGGGGTGAGCGTGCGTCCCGCGGACCTCCGTCCCCGGGTCGACCTCGAGCTCCTCGACCGCTCCCTCGCGTGGACGCGTGGTGCGCTCGCCGGGGTCCGCGACGACGAGGCCGGCCGGCCCACCCCGTGCGCCGGATGGACGCTCGTGGACCTGCTCGTCCACATGGTCGACTCGCTCGAGGTCGTCACCGAGCTGTCCCTCGGCAGGGTGGCGCTCGCCGGACCCCCGCCCACGTCGCACCGGCCGGAGGTGCTGGCCGACCACCTGCGGGTCCTCGGGTGCGCGCTGCTCGACGGGTGGCTGCGCGACGGGGGCCCGGGGGCGGTGCGGCTCGGCGACCGCCGGCTCGAGCCGGACGTCGCGCTCGAGGTCTCGGCACTCGAGGTCGCCGTCCACGGATGGGACGTGGCGACCGCCCGGGGGAGCGGCGAGCCGTTCCCGCCGCTGCTCACCGACGCGTCCGCCGACCGCGCCGCCCAGCTGCGTCCCGGCCAGCCGGTCCGCCTCCGCGCCGTGCCCACCTCCCGCTAGCCCCGGCCGAGGTGGGCGAGGAGCAGGGCGGCCGGCCCGGTCCCCGCCGGCCGCAGCGGTGGCGCGAAGTTCGTCCGGCGTCCCTCCACCGGCACCCGGCGGAGCGCGACCGGCAGCAGCGCGGCGGCGAGCAGCGGCAGGAACGGCTCGCCGCTCCCCCGGGCGGTCGC
>JACXUW010000399.1 GCA_014763705.1 Micrococcales bacterium
CATCGCGGTCGCGCAAGGACGCTTCGACTTCTGGACCCTCGTCGCGGTCGCGGTCGCGGTGGTCATGGCTGGTGATGCTCCTTCGGCTGGGTTCGGCTGGGGCGGGGGTTGTTCGGGTCGCGGCCGGTGTCGAGGGCGGCCGCGAGGCGGGTGGCGAAGGCCTCCCAGTCGGTCGTGGCCGGCAGGTCGGCCATCAGGTCGGCGAGGTCGTCGACGAGGTCCGGGATGTGGGAGTTGGCGAGGTGGCGGCCGCCGACGCGGAGCATCCCCATGTGGGTGCGGATGACGAGGACGGTCATCCCGCGGCAGCGGCGGCCGGAGCCGCACGAGGGGTTGTTCAGGGCGCCGTAGCCGGGCGTGGCGTCGAGGACGCAGATGCAGGCCGGGTCGATCCGGTCGACGGCCTTCTTCCAGTCGACGACCCGGTCGGCGAGGGCCGCGAGGCGTGCGCGCATCCGCTCGTCGTGGGTGGTGCTCATCGGTCGTTCCCTTCGCAGGAGCGGCGGATGACGGCGAGCTCGGGGTCCCACTGGTAGGCGCACATGCCGGGCAGCGGGGTGGAGTCGGTGACGTGGGCGAGGAACACCGTCGGGCGGCGGCAGTGCTTGCACGTGCCGCCGTCGACGGCGCGCTCGACGAGCTGCAGTAGAGCGGCGCCAGGGTCGAACGCTGCTGCGACGAGGCGTCCTTGGGGCCACTCGCCGTACGCGAGCCACAGCACGGGCGCCGGCTCGTCGCTGAACCGGAACTGCAGCTCGCGGACCCCGGTGCGGCGCAGGAGGTCCAGGCCGGCCATCGCGCGAGGGCCGAACTTGGCCAGGACGGTCTCGTCGAGCGGTGTGTCCTGCTCGGGCTTGTCGGTGCTCACGCGACTGCCCCCTGCCGGCCGAGAGCCCGCGTGCGGGCGATGACGCCGTGGCGGTGGCAACGGCGAGAGCCGCGGCTGATCGGGCAGCCACAGTCCGCGCAGTGGCCGCGGCGCTCGAGGCGGTCGAGCCGGCCGAAGAGGCGGGCGAGGTCGGGCCGCTGCTGGTGGTAGAGGGCCCGCTCGACCGCGCCGGCCTTCATGCCGAGCCGGGTGAGGATCTGCTCCGGGTTCACGCCCATGCCGAGGAGGTCCTCGACGTCGAGCAGGGTGTCGTGGCGGCTGCGGAGGCGGCGCGCGGCCGGACGCGGGTGGGTCATCAGGCGCTCCTCTTCGGGTAGACCCAGCGGCCGGCGACGAGGTCGGGGTGGGTGTGGCCGATGTGCCAGCCGGCGGCGACAGGGCAGGGGTAGACGCTCATGTGTCCGTCGCCGGCGTGAGCGACGCGGCGCTTCCGGCGGGCGTCCTTGCGGTCGTGGTAGCGGCGCTTCCCACAGGGCTCGCAGAACACCCAACGTGGGCCCGGGCTGGTCTGGCTCACGACCGGCCGCCGCCGAAGTCGTTCCGGCCCACCACGACCGCGGTGACGTGCGTGCGGTCCGCGACGTCCGCGAGCGCCGCCTCGGGGTCCACGCCCTGGGCCACGAGGGCCTGCCGGGCGGCCGAGAGGATGAGTGCGATCGCCTCGATCGAGTCGGCGTCGGAGTCGACGGAGGAGACGTTGACGCGGGTGTGGCCGGCCTCGTCGACGTAGACGACGGAGCAGGCCTGCAGCTCGCCGGGAAGGCCGTCGATGGTGAGGCCGTCGAGGGCTCCGCCGGTGAGGCGCAAGCGCTCGGTGGCCATCAGCCGGCCTCCTCGACCAGGGCCTCGGCGTCGGCGCCGACGGGCTGCTCGCAGACACGGCAGACGCCGGCGTCGATCGAGTGCTGCAGGGCGGTGCGGGACTCGTCGGCTCGGATGACCTCTTCCCAGCACTCTCCGCAGCCGGTGTTGCCGACGACGCGTACGCCTCGCTTGCCGTGGGTGCGTAGGCATCGGGCGCGGACCCGGCCGGCGAGGGGGTGCTCGGCGCCGAGGTGGAAGCGGTAGGTGGCGTTGCTCCGGGCGGTTCCGGCACGGGCACGGGCCACGACCGCGGCTTGCGTGACGCCCATGTGGCCCTCGTCGACGAGGTCCTGCTGCTGCGGGCTGAGGTTGAGCAGCGCGAGCCGGTTGGAGACGAAGGTGTCGGAGCGCCCGATACGCTGGGCGACCTCTCGAGCGGTCCACCGCTTGGTCACCTTGAGGCGGTTGAGCGCGCGGGCCTCCTCGAGCGGGGTGAGGTCGCGTCGCTGACCGTTCTCGATGAGCATCGCCGCGAGCACGTCGTCGGGGCGCAGGTCGCGCACGACGAGGACCTCGGTCGTGGCCATGCCCAGGCGCTGCAGCGCGGCGAGGCGGCGATGGCCGGCGACGACGATGAGGGCAGAGCCGTGGCGGCGAACCACGATCGGCTGCAGCAGCCCGGTCTGGCGGATCGACTCGGCGAGCTCGTCGACGTCGCCCAGGTCCTCGCGCGGGTTGTCCGGGTCGGGGTGGAGGTCGGCGACCGCGACGGCGAGCAGGGTGCGGCCGGCCATCGCCTCCGCGGCTTCCGCCGGCCGCTCCTCGGCAGCGGCCCGCAGCTGCTCGAGCGAGCGACGCATCGCGTCGTGGTCTGGGTAGCCGTGCTGGCGGGCCACCTCGGACGCCTGTGCGTAGGAGACGCCCGTGGCGTCCGCGGCCTTCGCGACCGACTGCCGCAGCGCGACCTCGACCAAGCGCACCTCGTTCTCGAGGCTGAGCGTGGCCCGCTTCACCGTCGCCTCCGCGAGCGCGTCGCGGCGACGATGACGCCGCCGGCGGCGAGGAGCGCGATGCCGGCGACGACGAGCCAGAGGGTGGTGTCGCTGGCGCCGGTCTGCGCGAGCTCGGCAGGCAGCCCGGGTCGGTGGGTGCTGCTCGTCGTCGGGACGGTGGCCGGCGTGCGAGAGACCGTCGCCGACGGGGTGGCCGAGGGCGTCGGGCTGGGCGTGGCCGTTGGGGTGCTCGTCGGGGTCGGCGTCGACGAGGGCGTCGGCGTGGCCGACGGTGTCGGCGACGAGGACGGGGTCGGCGTCGGGGTGCTCGAGGGCGTCGGCTTCGGTGTGTGGCTCGGCGAGGGGCTGGGCGTTGACGTCGGCCGCGGGGTGGGTGACGGGGTCGGCTTGCACGGCGTGGTCGGCTTCGGCTTCGGCTTGCCGTGGTGGCCCTGGCCGTGGTGCTCGTGCCCGTGGCCCTTGTGGTGGCCGCCGCCGTGGCCGCCGGTGGCCACCACAAGGGCCACGGGCACGAGCACCACGGCCAGGGCCACCAC
>JACXUW010000400.1 GCA_014763705.1 Micrococcales bacterium
CCCGGGTCTAGCGTCGCCGACGGGCGCCACCGGCGTCCCGGCCGTCCGGGGGGATCCGTCGCGGCCGTCACGTGCGGCCACGGCCGCAGGAGGGGGAAGCACCCATGATCACGCGCCTGGCGGCCACGGCCGCCGCCGTCCTCGGACTCGCGCTCGGCCTCGTGGCCACCGCGCCGGCGGCCAACGCGGCCGCCCGCAACGGCTCGTGCGAGTCCGGCGAGTTCTGCCTGTACTACAACAGCGGGGCCACGGGTTCGCTCGTCGACCTCGTGCACAGCCAGCGCGACTACGGCACCGGACCGGGCTGCATCACGTTCGTCTCCGCCGGCAACGGCCGCGGCCAGTGCGTCAAGAACAACACCGCGGCGGTGTGGAACCGCACCGGCAAGCAGGTGTACGTCTTCTACAACAGCGACTTCGGCGGCGTCCACGACATCATCCCGGCGGGCGCGAAGGTCGACCTCAACGCCAACGTCAAGAACGACAACGCCTCGCAGATCATCGGCGACGCCTCGCTGCGGTTCCCGCTCAACGTCAGCCAGGCGACGGTCAAGAACCAGTCGCCGCTCACGTGGTGCTGGAACAGCAGGACCAACTGCCACCACGACTACAACGCCGCCGACATCTTCGCCCCCACCGGCACCGCCGTCGTCTCGCCGGTCGCCGGCACCGTCATGACCGTCCGTCCGGGCTCGGAGACCGCCGGCGCGACGGCCACGGTCAAGGACGCCTTCGGCCGGCTGTGGTTCTTCCAGCACATGGACAACGACCCGGGGCCGGTGGTGCACGTCGGCCAGCACCTGACCAAGGGTGACCGGATCGGCACGGTCGGCACCCGCGCGCACGCGATGGGCACCCAGCCCCACCTGCACCTCGACATGCGCGTCGGCGTCGACGAGCGGGTCAGCTGCACCGGCGCCGCCTGCGCCGGGTACGGCTTCGTCAACAACCAGCCGCTGCTGCGGACCGCGTTCCTCCAGCGCCCGTGAGCCGCTCCGGGGCCGGGTGGTGCGCACCGCGCCGCCCGGCCCCGGGCGCCTCCGGCGGGGTCGGGCCGCCCGGGCCTAGGCTGACCCCGTGCGCCAGTACCTCGACCTCCTCGACCACGTGATGACCCACGGCGTGGAGAAGTCGGACCGCACGGGCACCGGCACCCGCAGCGTCTTCGGGTACCAGATGCGCTTCGACCTCACCGCCGGCTTCCCGGTCCTCACGACCAAGCGCCTCCACCTGCGCTCGATCATCGGCGAGCTGCTGTGGTTCCTCCGCGGCGACACCAACGTCCGGTGGCTGCAGGAGCGCGGCATCACGATCTGGGACGAGTGGGCCGACGAGCACGGCGACCTCGGCCCGGTCTACGGCCACCAGTGGCGCTCCTGGCCGACCCCGGACGGGCGCACCGTCGACCAGGTCGCCCGGGTCGTCGAGTCGATCCGCACCAACCCCGACTCGCGCCGGCACATCGTCTCCGCGTGGAACGTCGCCGACGTCGACGACATGGCCCTGCCGCCCTGCCACACGATGTTCCAGTTCTACGTGCGCCCGGCGGCCGACGGGGGTGCGGCCTTCCTCGACTGCCAGCTCTACCAGCGCAGCGCCGACGTCTTCCTCGGGGTGCCCTTCAACATCGCGAGCTACGCCCTGCTGACGATGATGGTCGCCCAGCAGACCGGGCTGCGGGCCGGCGAGTTCGTCCACACCCTCGGCGACGCGCACCTCTACCTCAACCACCTCGAGCAGGCGGCGCTCCAGCTGACCCGCGAGCCCCTCCCCCTGCCGACGATGGTCATCACCCCCCGCGACTCGGTCGACGCCTACGAGCTCGAGGACTTCGAGCTCGTCGGGTACGAGGCGCACCCCTCCATCAAGGCCCCGATCGCCGTATGACCCGGGTCTCGCTCATCGCCGCGGTCGCCCGCAACGGCGTCATCGGGACCGGTTCCGCGATGCCGTGGCACCTGCCGGCCGACTTCGCGTTCTTCAAGCGCACGACGATGGGCCACCCACTCGTCATGGGACGTCGCACGTTCGACTCGATCGGGCGGGTGCTGCCGGGACGGCGCACCATCGTCATCACCCGCCGGCCCGACTGGACGCACGCCGGTGTCGAGGTCGCGCACTCGCTCGTCGAGGCGCTGGCGCTCGCCGGACCGGCCGACGAGGTGTTCGTCGCCGGTGGGGGCGAGGTCTACGCCGAGGCGATGCCGTACGCGCACCGGCTGCTCGTCACCGAGGTCGACCGGGAGCCGGAGGGCGACGTCCACTTCCCGGCCATCGACCCGCACGCGTGGCACGAGACGGCTCGCGAGCCCGGCGACGGCTGCGCCTGGGTCACCTACGAACGGCGCTGAGGGTCAGGGCAGCTCGCCGACCGCGATGGCCGGCTCGACGAGGCTGCCGAGCCAGACCCGACCCTCGTGCTCGCGCACGCCGGTCGCGACGTGCCAGCGGGTCGCGTCGAAGTCGAGGTCGTGGACGACGCGCGCCTCGTCGTCGAGGGCCAGGACGCGCGCGGTGCGCCGCGGTGCCGGCTTGACCCGCTCGGGCAGCCGCCGCACGACGGCCCGCACCTGGCGCGGGCTGCGCTGGAGGAGGGCGAGGACGGGGTCGGTCGGCGACGCGACGGTGACCCACACGAGGCCGTCGGAGCCGAGCGCGATGTTGTCCGGGTGGCCGGGCAGGTCCTCCACCCACGTCGTCGGCTCGCCCGGACCGTCGCCGCGCAGCGGGACCCGCCGGATGCGGCAGGTCGCCGTCTCGGCGACGAGCACGCCACGCTCCCCCGGCAGCAGGGCGACGCCGTTGGCGAAGGCCAGGCCGTCGAGGACCGTCGTCACCGTGCCGTCGGGGGCGCGCCGGAGCAGCCGCCCGGTGCACGTGTGCTCGACGAGGTCGTTCTTCCAGTCCTCGACCTGCCAGCGCCGGCTGGAGTCGGTGAACCAGATCGTGCCGTCGGCCTGGACCGCGGCGTTGTTGACGAAGAGCAGGCGCTCCCCGTCGACGTCGGTGACGAGCGTCTTGGACTCGCCGGTCGAGGTGTCGAGGGCGAGCAGGCCGCGGTGCGCGTCGCAGACGAGGAGACGTCCGTCCGGGAGCCACTCCAGCCCGAGCGGGCGGCCCCCGGTGGCGGCGGCCGACGGGGGTGCGGCCTTCCTCGACTGCCAGCTCTACCAGCGCAGCGCCGACGTCTTCCTCGGGGTGCCCTTCAACATCGCGAGCTACGCC
>JACXUW010000401.1 GCA_014763705.1 Micrococcales bacterium
CCCGGGCACACGACCCGGGCCGCTAGAGTGGGCGACGACGACTGGCGCGGGTGGGTCACCACCGGGAAGTCTGCAGTCGGGGCATCGCCCGCCTGGGTGCCCCGGGACCGACCGCCCGACCCCGCAAGGAGCCCCGATGTCCGCCGCCGTCTCCACCCCCGGTCCCTCCGAGGACGTCCGTCCCGTCCGCCGCGCCCTCGTCTCGGTCTACGACAAGACCGGGCTCGACGAGCTCGTCCGCGGCCTCCACGAGGCGGGTGTCGCCCTCGTCTCGACCGGCGGCAGCGCCGCGCTCATCGAGTCGCTCGGTCTGCCGGTCACCCGGGTCGAGGACCTCACCGGCTTCCCCGAGTGCCTCGAGGGCCGGGTCAAGACGCTGCACCCGCGGGTGCACGCCGGCCTGCTCGCCGACACCCGCAAGCCCGACCACGTCGCCCAGCTCGCCGAGCTCGGGGTCGAGGCCTTCGAGCTCGTCGTCGTCAACCTCTACCCGTTCCGGGAGACCGTGATGTCCGGGGCGAGCCCGGACGAGTGCGTCGAGCAGATCGACATCGGTGGCCCGTCGATGGTCCGGGCCGCGGCGAAGAACCACCCGAGCGTCGCCGTGGTCACCGACCCGGCCGGCTACGACGACGCGCTCGCCGCGGTGCGCTCGGGCGGGTTCACCCTCGAGCAGCGCAAGCGGCTGGCCGTGCAGGCCTTCACGCACACCGCGAGCTACGACGTCGCCGTGGCCTCGTGGATGGGCAACGCCTACGTCGACACCTCCGACGGCAGCGGCTTCCCCGCCTGGACGGGAGCCACCTGGGAGAAGGCCGCGGTCCTGCGGTACGGCGAGAACCCGCACCAGCGGGCCGCGCTCTACGCGCACTGGCGCCCGGGCCTGGCCCAGTCCGAGCAGCTGGCCGGCAAGGAGATGTCGTACAACAACTACGTCGACGCCGACGCCGCGCTGCGGGCCGCCTACGACCACGGTGACCAGCCGACCGTCGCGATCATCAAGCACGCCAACCCGTGCGGGATCGCGGTCGGGGAGACCGTCGCCGAGGCGTACGCGGCCGCCCACGCCTGCGACCCGGTGTCGGCCTTCGGCGGCATCATCGCCACCAACCGGCCGGTCACCCGTGAGATGGCGCTGGCCACGAACGACGTGTTCAGCGAGGTCATCGTGGCCCCGGCCTTCGACGAGGACGCCCTCGAGATCCTCCGCGAGAAGAAGAACCGCCGCCTGCTGCGCCTGCCCGAGGGGGTCGAGCGGTTCGCCGACCCCGTCGAGTTCCGGGCCGTCTCGGGCGGCGTCCTCATGCAGGTGCGCGACGCCGTCGACGCCGTCGTGCGCGACGAGGACGGCACCGTCACCGGCGGGGACGACGCCGCGCACTGGCGCCTCGTCTCCGGCGACCGGGCCGACGAGGCGACGCTGGCCGACCTCCAGTTCGCGTGGCGGGCGGTCCGGGCCGTGAAGTCCAACGCCATCCTCCTGGCCCGCGGCGGCGCGTCGGTCGGCATCGGGATGGGGCAGGTCAACCGGGTCGACTCGTGCCACCTCGCCGTCACCCGCGCCGGCGAGGACCGTGCCCGCGGCTCGGTCGCCGCGTCGGACGCGTTCTTCCCCTTCGCCGACGGGCTCCGGGTGCTGCTCGACGCCGGCGTGCGGGCGGTCGTGGCCCCCGGCGGGTCGGTGCGGGACGCCGAGGTGGTCGAGGCGGCGCAGGCGGCCGGCGTGACGATGTACTTCACGGGCACCCGGCACTTCGCCCACTGACCCCGCCCCCGTCGGGTCAGGCGGTGGACTGCTCGCGCTCCGCCTCGACCTTCGGGGCGGTGCGCACGAGCCGGAGGAAGGTGACCAGCCCGATGCCGCCGACGACGTTCCCGAGGGCGGCCCAGGCGATGGACCCGAGGAAGGTCGCGACCGGGATGTCGGCCCCGGCGACCATCGCCCCGACCATGAGGATGCCGTCGAGGACGCAGTGGAAGAGCTCGGCACCCACGAGCACGGCGCCGAACAGCACGGCCGGGACGACGCGCACGCCCACGCTGTCGGTGCCGTGCTGCATCCGGGTCATGAGGGTGATGACGAGGCCGGCGAGGACCGCGAGGAGGAAGCTGCGCAGGCTCACCCCGAGCCCGGCGTAGTGCTCGCCGGTGGTGCGGGCGACCTCGCGCAGGTCGGGGCGGGCGGTGAGGATGATCCACACGGTCAGCGCGCCACCGGCGAGGTTGGTCACGAGCGTGACGACCCAGAGCCGCGCGAGGGAGCCCCACGTGCCCTTGCCGGCCGCGCGGGCCGTCACTGGCACGAGGAAGTTCTCGGTGAACAGCTCGCTGCGGGCCAGGAGCAGGGCGACGAACCCGATCGAGAAGGCGAGCGCGGCCAGCAGCTGGCTGCCCGTCTCGTCCTTGACGACGAGGTAGGCGAGGATGCCGACGCCGATGTCGATGCCGCCGAGCAGCCCGGTCGGGACGAGCGCGTGGAGGGGCCGGGTGAGCCGGTCCTCACCCTCGTCGACGAGCCGGTCGAAGGCCTCGTCGATCTCCTCCTCCGGCTGCTCGCGCTCGACGTCCACGAGCGGAGGCTAGCCCGCGACGACGCCGCCGACCGGCTCCCCGTCCGTACGCCGTGCCGCCCTGTCGAGGCGCAGGTCGACGGGGGTGCAGCGCCCGTTGTTGGACTTCTCGGCCGAGCAGGCCGTGACCCCGGCGACGAGCGGCACCCGGGCCTCGATGGTGAAGCGGTCGCCGGGTCGCGTCGGCGGTGGGTCGATGTGCAGCTCACCGCGCTCGTCGGTCCACACGTCCATGAACACGTTGAGCGTCACCCCGATCCGGTCGGCGTCGACGCCGTACGGCTCGAGGGCGCCGGCGAGGTTGGCGAAGCAGCTCGGGTGCGGGGCACCGCCGAGGTCCGGGTAGAGGACGTCGAAGGTGGCCTGGCTGCACGGGGTCAGTGTGAGGTCGTGCACCCCGACCGTGTCCTCGACGACCTCGGCCAGCACCGTCGACCGGTTGCTCCACAGCAGCGACCCGGTCGAGACGTAGACCGAGTTGCCGAAGTCGGTCGTGCGCCCGGAGGAGAACTGCTCGGCGAGGTCGTCGGCGCGCACCAGGTAGAGGTCGCTCACCTGCTCGCCGCACGGGTCGAGGAGGGTGAGCCGGTCGCCGGGGGCCAGCTCGACCGCGACGCCGGTCTGGGGCGCCACGCGGGTCCATCCCTCCGCC
>JACXUW010000022.1 GCA_014763705.1 Micrococcales bacterium
GCCCGGTACCGCTCACGCGGTGCCGGGCCGTGGTGCACTACCGGGGTGCGCACCCCCGACCCCGAGCGACCTGCGGGACCCACCCGGCCGGACAGCACGATCGGGCGACGCGACCTGACCCGCTGGCCCACGCGGACCGGCCGGACCGTGGTGGCCGCCGTCGACCGGGTGGTCGACCACCTCGGTCCGCTCGGGCGGTGGGGTCGGGACAACCTCGCGCTCGTCGTCACCGTGCTGGCCGGTGCCGTCGTCGTCCTCGTCCTCGACGTGCTCGCGGCCCAGGTCTACGAGGCGGTGACCGAGCAGGACGGCCTCGCCGGCCTCGACCGCCCGGTGCTCGACGCCGCGGTGGCCCTGCGCACCCCCGCGCGCGACACGGCCGTCACGGCCTTCACCGACCTCGGGGGCACGATCGGCATGCCGATCCTCGTCCTCGTCGTCACCGGGGTGCTGGTCGCGCTGCGCAGGTCGTGGACGCCGGTCGTCGTCATGGTCGTCGCCGCGGCCGGCTCCCTGCTGATGACCGTGCTCGGCAAGGACCTCGTCGGCCGGGCCCGGCCGCCGGCGACCCTGGCCGTGCCGCCGCTGGAGACGTCCCCGTCCTTTCCCTCGGGGCACACCCTCAACGCGACGGTCCTCGTCGGGGCCCTCGCCTACCTCCTGCTGCTCGCCGCTCGGCACACCTGGCAGCGGGTGCTCGTCGCCGCCGTGGCCACCGCCTTCGTCCTCGCGATGGGGCTCTCCCGGGTCTTCCTCGGACACCACTGGCTCACCGACGTCGTCGCCGGCTGGCTGCTCGGGCTCGGATGGCTCGCGGCGGTCGTCACCGGCCACCGGGTGCGCCTGACGCTGGGCCGTCAGCCCGATGCCACGACGGCGCGGCCGGCCTCGAGCCGGGCCACCGGCACGCGGAACGGCGAGCAGGACACGTAGTCGAGCCCGCGCTCCTCGAAGTAGTGCACCGACTCGGGGTCGCCACCGTGCTCGCCGCAGACGCCGACCTTGAGCCCCGGCTTGGTCCGGCGGCCCTCGTCGGTGCCGATCCGCACGAGCCGGCCCACGCCCTGGCGGTCGATGGTCTCGAAGGGTGAGACCCCGAGGATGCCGGCCTCCATGTAGCGCGAGAAGAAGCTCGACTCGACGTCGTCGCGCGAGAAGCCCCACGTCGTCTGCGTCAGGTCGTTGGTCCCGAAGGAGAAGAAGTCGGCGGCCTGGGCGATGTCGCCGGCGGTCAGGGCGGCGCGGGGCAGCTCGATCATCGTGCCGACGAGGTGCTCGAGGTGGACCGCGTGCTTCTCGCGGGCCCGGTGCGCCGCGTCGTCGATCTCGGCGCGGATGGTGCTCAGCTCCTCGACCGCCCCGACGAGCGGGACCATGATCTCGGGCCGGGCGTGACCGCCCCGCTCGGCGACGATCGCCGCGGCCTCGAGGATGGCCTGGCTCTGCATCTCGAACAGGCCGGGGATGGCGATGCCGAGGCGCACCCCGCGCAGGCCGAGCATCGGGTTCTCCTCGTGGAGGCGGTGCACCGCGAGCAGCAGCAGCGAGTCGGTGTCGTGCTCCCGGCCGGTCGCTTCGGCCACCGCGACCTTGACCGACAGCTCGGTGAAGTCGGGCAGGAACTCGTGCAACGGCGGGTCGAGGAGGCGCACCGTGACGGGCAGGCCGTCCATCGCCTCGAAGATCTCGACGAAGTCCGCCCGCTGCAGGGGGAGCAGCTCGTCGAAGACGACCTGCCGCTCCTCCTCGCCCTCGGCGAGGATCAGCCGCTCGACGAGCTCGCGGCGCTCGCCGAGGAACATGTGCTCGGTGCGGCACAGGCCGATGCCCTCGGCACCGAAGCGGCGGGCACGGGCGGCATCGGCCGCGTTGTCGGCGTTGGCGCGCACCTGCATCCGCCGGTGCTTGTCGGCGACGCCCATGAGCCGGTCGACGGCGGCGACGAGGGGGCCGCCCTCGTCGACCGACATCGTGCCCTCGAAGTAGCGCACGACGGGGGAGGGGCGCACGGCGACCTCACCGAGGAAGACCTCGCCGGTGGAGCCGTCGATCGAGAGCGTGTCCCCCTCGCGCACGACAGTGCCGTCGGGGGTGGAGAACTGCCCGGCGCGGGTGTCGACCTCCAGGGTCTCGGCGCCGCACACGCAGGTGCGGCCCATGCCGCGAGCCACGACGGCGGCGTGCGAGGTCTTGCCGCCGCGGCTGGTGAGGATGCCGGCCGCGGCGACCATGCCGTGCAGGTCGTCGGGGGTGGTCTCGCGCCGCACGAGGATGACCGGGGTGCCCTCGGCGGCCACCCGCACGGCGGCGTCGGAGTCGAAGACGGCCACCCCGACCGCCGCCCCGGGTGAGGCGCTCATCCCGCGGGCGACGAGCGCGCGGGCGCCGTCGGGGTCGAAGTGGGGGAACATCAGCTGGGCCAGCTGGTCGCCGGTGACCCGCAGGAGGGCCTCCTCCTCGGAGATGACGCCCTCGTCGAGCAGGTCGACCGCGATGCGGAAGGCGGCCTGGGCGGTGCGCTTGCCCACCCGGGTCTGCAGCATCCACAGCCGGCCCTGCTCGATCGTGAACTCGATGTCGCACATGTCGCGGTAGTGGCCCTCGAGGCGGCTCATGATCGCGAGCAGCTCGTCGTAGCTGGTCTTGTCGATGCGCTCGAGGTCGGCGAGGGTCAGGGTGTTGCGGATGCCCGCCACGACGTCCTCGCCCTGGGCGTCCTCGAGGTAGTCCCCGTAGACGCCGGGGGCGCCGGTGGCCGGGTCGCGGGTGAAGGCCACGCCCGAGCCGGAGCCGGCGCCGCGGTTGCCGAAGGCCATCACCTGGACGTTGACGGCGGTGCCGAGGTCGGCCGGGATCCGCTCGCGGCGCCGGTAGAGGATCGCGCGGTCGGAGTTCCAGGAGCCGAAGACGGCCTGGATGGCGCCGCGCAGCTGGGCGTGGGGGTCCTGCGGGAAGGGGGTGCCGGAGCCCTCCTCGATGACCTGCTGGAACGTGGCGACGAGCGCGCGCAGGTCGTCGGCGTCGAGGTCGACGTCCGCGGTGACCCCCTTGGCCCGCTTGGCCGCGTCGATGGCGTCCTCGAACCGGTCGCCGTCGAGGTCGAGCACGGTCTTGCCGTACATCTGCAGGAGTCGGCGGTAGGAGTCCCACGCGAAGCGCGGGTTGCCGGTCTGGCGGGCCAGGCCCTCGACCGAGGCGTCGCCGAGCCCGATGTCGAGGACGGTCTCCATCATCCCGGGCATCGAGAACTTCGCACCGGAGCGCACCGACACGAGCAGCGGGTCCGTGGGGTCGCCGAGGCGCCGGCCGGTCCGGGCCTCGAGGGCGGCGACGTGCTCGTCCACCTCGTCCCAGAGCCCGTCCGGCACCGTGGCGGTGGCGAGGAACTGCCGGCACGCCTCGGTGGTGATCGTGAACCCGGGCGGGACCGGGATGCCGAGCCGGGTCATCTCGGCGAGGTTGGCCCCCTTCCCGCCGAGCAGGTCCTTCTCGTCCTTGCTGCCGTTCTCGAAGTCGCGGACGAACGGTCCCACGGCCCTCGCCTCCTCGGATGTGGTCGTCTGGCCAGACTACTACTTTCCGTAGTAGATAGCAGCATCCTAGTACCCCATGGGGTATGCGTGGCGACGGGGTGGTGCGTGTCTCAGCCGATGTCGAGCCGGTACCGGTCGCCGTCCCGCGCGAAGCCGAGGCGGTCGTAGTACGGCGCGACCATGCCCGGCGCCGTGAGGACCCGGGTGATGCCCCGCTCGCGGAAGAGCCCGGAGCGCCGGAAGACGAACTCGCCGGGGGAGAAGTCGCGGAAGCGCGGTGTGACGTAGTCGAGCTCGACCTGAGCGGTCCCGGCGCCGTCGTCGCGCAGGACGATGACACCCGCGGTCTCGTCGCCGTGCTGGACGAGGTAGGTCGAGCGACCGCTGCCGGGCGCGTCGGCGGTGAAGGTCGGGAAGAAGCGGGAGACGTCGTCCCGCCACACCTCGAGGACGTGCTGCAGGTAGCCGTCGTCCTCGCGGACCGGGACGACCGAGAAGGCGCGGTCGTCCCCGCGTTCGCGGAGCATCCGGGCGATGAACCAGAGGTTGATCGCGGCGAGGACGACGTTCATCGCGACCATCGGCCAGACGCCGACCAGCGCGTTGAAGCCGACGAGGATGAGGCACGCGACGGTGTTGAGGACGCGCAGCCGCAGGATGCGGGCCTGCAGCAGGGAGAAGACGAGGAGCGCCGAGCCGAACCAGCCGAGCGCGTCGACCCAGCTCACGCCGGGCCCAGGGCGAACCGGACGGCGACCGTGGCCGTCACCGTCGACTCGCCGCCCTCGACGGGCACCCCGCCGCCTGCGTCCATCGCCGCGAGGCGCATCTTCGGCAGTGGTGCCGCCCCGCCCGGCGCGACCTCGGTGACCCGCAGGACGGGCCCGAGCGAGCGTCCCGCGAGGTCGGCCCAGTGCCGCGCCCGCGTCGTGGCGTCGGCGAAGGCCGCCGACCGTGCCCGTACGAGCAGGGGCGCGGTGTCGGCGACCTCGAGCGAGACGGCGTCGACCCCGAGGGCGTCTCCCGCCGCCCCGGCGAGTGCGGCGATGACGTCCCCGGCCCGGTCGCGCTCGCGCACCCGCAGCCGCAGCGACTGGTGCGCGGTGTAGCCGGTGGTGCTCCGGCCCTCGCGGTCCCAGCGCGGCGAGACGCCCATGCCGGTCGTGCGCCGGTCGGGGTCCCCGACACCGTGGTCGTGGGCCGCGGCGACGGCGGCGTCGAGACGGGTCGCGAGGCCGGCGAGCGCGGAGGCGACGTCGCGACCCTCGACGGCCACCCGCACGTCCAGCACGACGACGTCGGGGGCCGCCCCGGCGCTCCCGGTCCCGGTCACGTCCACGTGGTCGGCCATGCGGGTCACTGTAGGGCCGGCGGCCCGCGGTCCACCACGGCCGAGCCCGCCACGGGGTGGGCGCGATTCGGACTACCTGCGGGTACGGGGTTCAATCGACCCCATGCCCGCCGCTCCCTCCATCGCCAACAGCGTCACCGTCCGCCTCGTCCTGCCCGCCCGGCCGACCGCCGTCAGCGAGATGACGAGCCTCATCGAGAAGGCCGGCGGCGTCGTCACCGGGCTCGACGTCACGGGGTCCGGGCACGCGCGGATGCGGGTCGACCTGACGATGCTCACCCGCGACCCCGACCACGCGGACGAGATCGTCGCCGTCATGCGCACGGTCGAGGGCGTCGAGATCGGGAAGGTCTCGGACCGCACCTTCCTCATGCACCTCGGCGGCAAGCTGACCGTCGAGTCCAAGGTGCCGATCCGCACCCGCGACGACCTCTCGCTCATCTACACCCCGGGGGTGGCGCGGGTGTGCACCGCGATCGCCGAGAACCCCGAGGACGCACGCCGGCTGACCATCAAGCGCAACACCGTCGCCGTCGTCACCGACGGCACCGCCGTGCTCGGCCTCGGCGACATCGGCCCGCTCGCCGCCCTGCCGGTCATGGAGGGCAAGGCCGCCCTCTTCAAGCGGTTCGCCGACATCGACGCCTTCCCGCTGTGCCTCGACACGACCGACGTGGAGGAGATCATCCGCACGGTCAAGGCCATCGCGCCGGGGTTCGCCGGCATCAACCTCGAGGACATCTCCGCCCCCCGCTGCTTCGAGGTCGAGGCCCGGCTGCGCGAGGAGCTCGACATCCCCGTCTTCCACGACGACCAGCACGGGACGGCGATCGTGGCGCTCGCGGCGCTGCGCAACGCGCTGCGGGTGGTCGGCAAGCGGCTCGAGGACGTGCGGCTCGTGATGAGCGGGGCGGGCGCGGCGGGCACCGCCATCCTCAAGCTCCTCCTGCACGCGGGGGCGCGGCACGTCGTCGTCACCGACGTCGACGGCGTCGTGCACCGCGGGCGCGCCGACGTCCTCTCCGGTGACCACCCGAACCACGCGTGGATCGCCGAGCACACCAACCCCGACGACGTCACCGGCACGCTCACCGACGCCGTCCGCGGCGCCGACGTCTTCCTCGGCGTGTCCGCGCCGAACATCCTCTCCGAGGCCGCGGTCGAGTCGATGGCCCCCGACGCGGTCGTCTTCGCGATGGCCAACCCGCTGCCGGAGATCGACCCCGAGATCGCCGCCCGGCACGCCGCCGTGGTCGCCACGGGACGCTCCGACTTCGCCAACCAGATCAACAACGTGCTCGTCTTCCCCGGTGTCTTCCGTGGGCTCATCGACGCCGCGAGCAAGCACGTGACGACGGACGTCCTGCTCGCCGCGGCCGACGCGCTCGCCGGCGTGGTCACCGAGGAGGAGCTCAACGCGACGTACATCATCCCGAGCGTCTTCCACCCCGACGTGACGACGGTCGTCGCCGACGCGGTCCGCCGGGCGGTCGAGCTCGTCGAGGGCCCGGTCGACGAGTCGGCCTGATGCGGCGCGCGCCGTGGGCGGCCCGGACCGCCCTCGTCCTCGCCGCGCTCGCGACCGTCGGCCAGGCGGTCGTGCTCTACGCCCCGGACGCACCGGGGGCCTCGCCGTTCCCCGGCTCGGACAAGGTGGTGCACCTGGCCGTCTTCCTCGTGCCGGTGGCCCTGGCCCTGCGGGCCGGGCTGCCGGTGCGGTGGGTGGTCGGGCTGTTCGCCGCGCACGCGCTGCTCAGCGAGGTCGTCCAGGCCACCCTGCTGCCGCGCCGCAGCGGCGACCCCCTGGACGCCGTGGCCGACCTCGCCGGCGTGGTCCTGGCCCTGCTGGTCCACCGGCTGCGGCCCGCAGCGGAGCCGTCGGCGGTGGCGGGCCGGCGCTCTGCGCGCTGGTAGACTGGACCCTCTGCACCGAGGTGACGGGCGCCTGGCCGCGCCCACCCGTCGCACCCGCGACCCCCCTTTCACCCGGTGCCGCCGGTGACGCCCCTCGGTCGAACCGGCCGCCCAGGACCACTGCTGGTCCGGAGACTCGTTGTACTCGCTGTTTCGCCACCGGCCGACGACGTGTCTGTCCGAACGTCCTCCCGATGACGAAGCACAGGTGAACACCCCATGCCCAAGAAGGCATCCGGGCCGAAGGCCCGTTGGACCGCTGCCCAGAAGGCGGAGGCCCGCAAGGGGCCCAAGAAGCCCCACCGCGGCCAGGGCTCGCGCGGCCCCGCCGCCGAGACCACCCGCGACGGCGAGCGCAGCAAGCGCCCGCGCGCCGAGCGCTCGCCCCGCTGGGACCGCGAGGACCCGCGCCGTGGTGACCGCCCGGCCCGCGCCGACCGGCGCGAGCGGGACGACCGGCCCCGTCGTGACGACCGTGGCGCCCGGCCGCGGGCCGAGCGGGACGACCGTCCCCGCCGCGAGGACCGTCCGCGGGTCGAGCGGGACGACCGCCCGCGTCGTGACGACCGTGGCGCCCGGCCGCGGGTCGAGCGGGACGACCGCCCGCGTCGCGCGGAGCGTCCGCGGGTCGAGCGGGAGGACCGTCCGCGCCGGTGGGTGTCCGACCGTGAGGAGCGGCACGTCCACCGCCCGCACGACGAGCGCCCGCGTCGCGAGCGGGGCGACCGTCCCGTCCGTGAGCGCACCCCCCGCGTCGCCGACCCGGTGCGCCGCGACCGCCACGAGGGCCGCCACGCCGAGCGCCCCTGGGAGCGGGACGAGCAGCCCCGCACCTTCGAGGACGCCGAGGCCGAACGCGCCGAGGCCGACACCTGGACCACCTACCGCTCCACCGCGGCCGGTGGCCCGAAGGAGGTCACCGCCGACAACGGCTTCGCCGCCCTCGGGCTGCCCGAGCGCATCGTCGAGCGCCTCGCGCGCGACGGCATCGCCGAACCCTTCCCCATCCAGGCCGCGACCATCCCCGACGCGCTCGCCGGTCGCGACGTCCTCGGCCGGGGTCGCACCGGCTCGGGCAAGACCCTGGCCTTCGGCCTGCCGACGATCGCCCGCCTCGCCGCGGGCGGGCGGCCGGAGCCCAAGCGGCCCAAGGCGCTCGTCCTCGTCCCGACGCGAGAGCTCGCGATGCAGGTGAGCGATGCCCTCGAGCCCTTCGTCCACGTCACCGGCATCACCCACCGCCTCGTCGCCGGCGGCCTCTCCTACGAGCCGCAGATCAAGAGCCTCCAGCGCGGGGTGCACCTGCTCGTCGCGACGCCGGGCCGGCTCGTCGACCTCATGGACCGCGGCGCCGTCGACCTCGGCGGGGTCGAGGTGGCCATCCTCGACGAGGCCGACCACATGGCCGACATGGGCTTCGTGCCCGAGGTGACCGCGATCCTCGACGCCGTGCCCGACGGCGGCCAGCGCCTCCTCTTCTCGGCGACCCTCGACCGCGGGGTGGACACCCTCGTCGAGCGCTACCTCGTCGACCCGGTCACGCACTCGACCGACGACGCCCAGGCGGCCGTGACGACGATGAGCCACCACGTGCTGCTCATCGACCCTCAGGACAAGAAGGCGCTCACGGCCGAGCTCGCCGGCGATGCACGGCGGTCTCTCGCAGAACGTCCGCAACCGCGTCCTCGGGGCCTTCCGCGACGGCCGGATGCCGGTCCTCGTCGCCACCGACGTCGCCGCCCGGGGCATCCACGTCGACGACATCGGGATGGTCATCCAGGTCGACCCGCCCACCGACCACAAGGACTACCTGCACCGGGCCGGCCGCACGGCGCGGGCCGGTGAGGAGGGCGCGGTCGTCATGCTCGCGCTCCCGCACCAGCGCAAGATGGTGACCCGGATCATCGAGGGTGCCGGCGCCGAGGCGATCACCGCCAAGGTCGCGCCCGGCGACCCGGTCGTCACCGCGCTCGGCGGTGTCGCCCCGAGCGGCGTGCCGGTGCCCGACGAGGTGTGGCGCCCGCTGCTCGAGGCCCCCCAGCGGGGTGGGGGTGGCCGGGGCGGACCGCGTCGCGGCGGTCCCCGCCCGGGTGGTCGAGGTGGCCGCCCGCCGCGCGGTCGCGGGGGCAGAATGGGCGCGTGAGCGCGTCCCCGACGACCGGTCGCCTCCTCGTCGCCACCCCGCAGATCGAGGAGGGGGTCTTCCGGCGCAGCGTCGTCCTCGTGCTGCACCACGGTGACGACGGCGCCCAGGGGCTCGTGCTCAACCGGCCGATCGAGGCCGGCATCGACGCGGTGCTGCCCGGCTGGGAGGAGCACGCCAGCCGTCCGCGGACGATGTTCCAGGGCGGGCCGGTCCAGCTCGACTCCGCGCTGGGCCTGGTCGCCGTGCCCGGCGACTCCCCGGAGCCCCGGGGGGTGCGGCGGCTCTTCGGGGCCGTCGCGCTCGTCGACCTCGACACCCCGCCGCCGCTCGTCACGCCCGAGCTGTCGGCACTGCGGATCTTCGCGGGGTACGCCGGCTGGTCGCCGGGCCAGCTCGAGGAGGAGCTGGTGACGGGATCCTGGTACGTCGTCGACGCCGAGGGCGGCGACGCCTTCACCGACCGCCCGGACGACCTCTGGCAGCGGGTGCTGCGCCGGCAGCCGGAGCCGCTGCGCTGGATGGCGTGGTTCCCGCCGGACCCGGCGCTCAACTGAGGCTCCCCGGCCCGCGGCGTAGGCTCGGGCGCATGAGCGAGACGATGCCGCCGCCCAGCGACCCGAACGGTCCGGCCGACGAGCCCGGCGGTCCGCAGACGCAGACGGCCGTCCTCGAGCGCACCGAGACCGTCCCGCAGGTCGCGGAGCCGGGGGACCACGAGCGGTTCGCGCACTACGTCCGCAAGGAGAAGATCCTCGAGAGCGCCCTCTCGGGGGAGCCGGTCACGGCGCTCTGCGGCAAGGTCTGGGTGCCCGGCCGCGACCCGCAGCGGTTCCCGGTGTGCCCGACGTGCAAGGAGATCTACGAGGGCCTGCGCCCGCCGGAGGACGGCGGGGAGTGAGCCCCCGGCCCGCGGGCGGACCCGGCGGAGCGCGCCTACGGCGAGCACCACCCTCCGTGGCCCTCGAGGCTCGAGGAGAGCGAGACCGCGAAGTCGTGGGAGCGCTCCAGGGGCTCGACGGTGAGGCTGATGGACTGTGGCGCCTGGTTGAACCACCAGCAGCCACCGGTCGAGCCGTCTCCCCGCTGCCACCCACGATCGGCCAGCGTCCTCCCGTAGAAGGCCCGGAGCTCGACGAGCGTCATGTCGGGCACCGAGATCGTGCGGGTGGCCGTGGCCATCCGGTCGTCGGCCTCGCACGCGGCCTCCGGCTCCGCCAGGGCTCGTGCGCTCGACGGCTGGAGACGCAGCCACCCGGACTCGGTGAGCCGGCGCGCGTACGCCGTGTCCTCCGGTCCGCAGAAGAGGAGCGACCCCACGGTCGAGACCAGCGCCCACGCGCCGACCCCGAGGACGAGCGTCGCGACGAGCCCCGCGGCGACCCACTGGTTGCGGTCCCGGCGCCGCGACGTGCTCCCCGGGTGCGCGGCGGTGCCGCCGTCCGCCAGTCCCGCCGGGTCGCCCACGGGAGAGATGCTGGCACGGAACGGCGGGACGGCGCCGGAGTTGGCGCACTTCTTACGCGGGGCTGACCCGCCCCTTGCGTCGGCGGTGTACCGCGCGACGGACAGGTCTTACCGAACCCTGACGCCGGTCTGACCCACGCGTCCCGCCGCCCGCCTAGCGTCCTGCGGGTGCCCCGGCCGACCCGGCCGGGCGAGACCGTCTCGGAAGGACGCCCATGCGTACTCGCTCCCTCACGGCCCTGGCTGCCCTCACCCTCGGTGTGGCCGGATCCGTCCTGCCCCTCGCCTCCGCCCAGGCCCGACCGATCGCCGGTGATGCGGTCCAGGCCGGCGCCGCGTCATGCGAGACCCACTCCGCCGCCGTCGGCGGACGCCACGCGAGCGGCCCGAACCGTCAGGACCCGCACGAACTGACCGCGGCGCAGGCGGCGTCGCTCAACGCCCGCTTCGAGCGCGACATGAAGGCCAAGGGCGTCGACCCGACCTCCCGCAAGAAGGGGGCGACCTTCTCCGCGACGACCATCCCGGTGCACTGGCACGTCATCACCGACGGCAGCGCGGGCAACCTCAGCGCGTCGGACCTCGCCGGCCAGATCTCGGTGCTCAACAACGCCTACTCCGGCACCGGCTTCTCCTTCCGGACGGTGAGCACGGACTACACGAACAACCCCTCCTGGTACAACGGCATCACCGACGGCACCTCGGCCGAGCGGCAGATGAAGAACGCGCTGCACGTCGGCGGCAAGGGCGACCTCAACCTGTACACCGCCGACCTCGGCGGCGGCCTCCTCGGCTGGGCCACCTTCCCGAAGTCGCAGACCGACCCGATGGACGGCGTCGTCATGCTCGACGAGAGCCTGCCCGGCGGCAGCGCCGCCCCGTACAACCAGGGCGACACCGCGACCCACGAGATCGGCCACTGGCTCGGGCTCTACCACACCTTCCAGGGTGGGTGCAGCGGCCAGGGTGACTACGTCGACGACACCCCGGCCGAGGCCTCGCCGGCCTACGGCTGCCCGACCGGTCGCGACACCTGCTCCGCCCCCGGCACCGACCCGATCAAGAACTTCATGGACTACACCGACGACTCGTGCATGAACACCTTCACGAGCGGCCAGGTGGCCCGGGCGCAGAGCCTCTGGACCACATACCGCGGCTGACCGCGCATCCGCGGACTCCGGTGTCCGCTAGCACATCCCGAAGGCCCCGACGAGTTCCGTCGGGGCCTTCGGTGTGTCGGCACGGCGCCGGTTATCGTGGCCGTCGCCCATGAGTACCTCTGCCGCCGGACACCTGCCTCCCGCCTACCCCGAGCGGGCCGCGTGGGGTACCGCGGCCAAGCTGCGTGCCTGGCAGGAGGAGGCCCTCGCCGCCTACCTCGGGCGCGAGGCCACCGACTTCCTCGCCGTCGCGACCCCGGGCGCGGGCAAGACCACGTACGCGCTGCGGATCGCCACCGAGCTGCTCGACCGCGGCCTCGTGCGCGCGGTCACCGTCGTCGCCCCGACCGAGCACCTCAAGACCCAGTGGGCCGACGCCGCCGGCCGGGTCGGCATCCAGCTCAACCCCGGGTTCTCCAACTCGACCGGCGTGCAGTCGAGCGAGTACGACGGCGTCGCGCTCACCTACGCCCAGGTGGCGACCAACCCGGGCCTGCATCGGCGCCGCACCGAGTCGGTTCCCACCCTCGTCATCCTCGACGAGATCCACCACGGCGGCGACGCCCGCTCGTGGGGCGACGGCATCCGCGAGGCGTTCTCGCCCGCGGTCCGGCGGCTGTCGCTCACCGGGACGCCGTTCCGCTCCGACACCAACCCGATCCCGTTCGTGCGCTACGAGATGGACGAGGCCGGCATCCTCCGCTCCGCCTCGGACTTCACGTACGGGTACGCCGCGGCCCTGCGTGACGGGGTCGTGCGTCCGGTCCTCTTCCTCGCCTACGGCGGCGCGATGCGCTGGCGGACCAAGGCCGGCGACGAGGTCGCGGCCAGGCTCGGCGAGCCGCTGACCAAGGACCAGACGGCGCACGCCTGGCGCACGGCGCTCGACCCCCGGGGCGAGTGGATCCCCTCGGTGCTCGCCGCCGCCGACAAGCGGCTGTCGGAGGTGCGCCGGCACGTCCCGGACGCCGGCGGGCTCGTCATCGCGTCGAACCAGAGCGCGGCGCGGGCCTACGCGAAGATCCTCACCGCGGTGACGGGGGAGGAGACGACGGTCGTCCTCTCCGACGACGCCGGCGCCAGCGCGCGCATCGAGCAGTTCGCGGCGTCCGAGACCCGGTGGATGGTCGCGGTCCGGATGGTCTCGGAGGGCGTCGACGTGCCGCGCCTGGCCGTCGGGGTCTACGCCACCTCCACCTCGACTCCGCTGTTCTTCGCCCAGGCGGTCGGCCGGTTCGTCCGGGCCCGCCGGCGCGGCGAGACGGCCTCGGTCTTCCTGCCGTCGGTGCCGGTCGTCCTCCAGCTCGCGGCGACGATGGAGGAGGAGCGCGACCACGCCCTCGACCGACCGAGCAGCGACGAGGACGAGGCGTCGCTGTGGGCCGAGGAGGAGGGACTCATCGCGGCGGCCAACCGCACCGAGCGCACTCTCGGGCTCGAGGACGAGAGCCGCTTCGAGGCCCTGGAGTCCGACGCGCACTTCGACCACGTCCTCTTCGACGCCAAGCAGTTCGGCCTGCACGCTGCGGTCGGCTCGGAGGAGGAGCAGGACTACCTCGGGCTGCCCGGGCTGCTCGAACCCGACCAGGTCGCGACCCTCCTCCACGAGCGGCAGGCCAGGCAGGCCAAGGGCGGCCGGACCCGGGAGCCGCAGGGACCGTCGCCGGTCGCCCAGCACCGGGCGCTCGCGGCCCAGCGGAAGGAGCTGAACAAGCTCGTCGCCGCGTACTCGAGCAAGACCGGGGCTCCGCACGCCACCGTGCACCTGGAGCTGCGACGGGCCTGCGGCGGCCCGGAGCTGGCGTCCGCCACGAGCGAGCAGGTGACCGAGCGCATCGCGAGGATCCGGCACTGGTTCGTCGGCCGCCGCTGAGCGGTTTCTCAGCGTTCACGCGGTCGCCGTGAAGGCGCCCGCTCCCGGACGCGCGTTCCGGGCCGGACGGGACTAGGGTCCAGCCCCGTGACCGACTCATCCTCCTTCTCCCCGACCACCCGCCGCCAGCTGCTCGCCATGGCCGCCGTCGGCGGGGCCGGCATCTTCGCCGCTCCCTCCGCGCTGGCCGACGAGCACCACGGCCACGACGACCACCACGGCCACCACGGCCACCGCCCGGGGCGCACCCGGATCACCGTGCTCGGCACGACCGACCTGCACGGCAACGTCTACAACTGGAACTACTTCGCGAACGCCGCCTACAGCGACGCCAAGGGCAACCAGATCGGGGTCGCCAAGGCGGCCACCCTCATCAAGGCCATGCGCGAGGAGCGCGGCGCGGAGAGCTGCCTCACGCTCGACGCCGGCGACACCATCCAGGGCACGCCGCTCGCGTACTACTACGCGAAGATCGACCCGATCACCCGCGGCGCCAAGCACCCGATGGCCACCGCGATGAACGCCATCGGCTACGACGCCGCGGCGCTCGGCAACCACGAGTTCAACTACGGCATGGACACCCTGCGCGCCTTCGAGCGCCAGTGCCGCCACCCGCTGCTGTCGGCCAACTCGGTCGGCTGGAACACCGGCCGCCCGGTCTTCCGGCCCTACGTCCTGAAGCGGGTCAAGGTCCGCGGCCAGCGTCCGGTCACCGTCGGCGTCCTCGGCCTCGTCACCCCCGGCGTGGCCATCTGGGACGCCGCGAACGTCGAGGGCAAGGTGAAGTTCCCCGGCATCGTCGAGCAGGCGAAGGTCATGGTGCCCCGGATGAAGCGCGAGGGCGCCGACGTCGTCGTCGTCTCCTGCCACTCCGGCGCGACGACCTCCTCGAGCTACGGCGACGCGCTGCCGTACCCGGAGAACGCCAGCAGCCTCCTCGCCGCGCAGGTCCCGGACATCGACGCGATCCTCGTCGGGCACGCGCACGTCGAGATCCCGCAGCAGTTCGTCACCAACGAGAAGACCGGCCGGCCGGTCCTCCTCTCCGAGCCCCTCTACTGGGGGATGCGGGTCAGCGTCATGGACCTCGACCTCGAGATGGTCCGCGGCCGCTGGCGGGTCACGAAGTCCGCGGCGACGCTGCTCAACGCGAACACCGTCCCCGAGGACGCGAGGATCGCCGCGCTCGTCCGCCCCGCCCACGAGAAGGTGCTCAGCTACGTCAACTCGGCCATCGGCACGTGCACCGAGGCGATGTCCGCCTCGACCTCGCGCTACCAGGACACCGCGGCGATGGACTTCATCAACTTGGTCCAGGGGCAGGCGGTCAAGGACGCGCTGGCCGGGACGCCGCAGGCCGACCTGCCGGTGCTCTCGATCGCGGCGCCGTTCAACAAGGACGCCGCCATCCCCGCCGGCGAGGTGACGGTCCGCGACGTGGCCGGCCTCTACATCTACGACAACACGCTGCTCGGCATCACGCTGACCGGCGCCGAGGTCAAGGCCTACCTCGAGTGGTCGGCCCGGTACTTCAAGCAGGTCAGCGGCACCGGCCCGTTCACCGCCGACCAGGTGACCAACGCGGTCACCGACACCGCGCCGGGCGGCACGCCGGACTACAACTACGACATCATGGGCGGCCTCGACAAGGCGTTGACCTACTCGATCGACATCAGCCAGCCGGCCGGCTCGCGGATCGTCGGGCTGGCGTACGACGGTGTCGCCGTGGGCGACGCGGACCAGTTCGTCGTGGCGATCAACAACTACCGGCAGAGCGGCGGCGGCGGCTTCCCCGGGGTCAAGACCGCCCCGGTCGTCTACAACCGTCAGGTCGAGATCCGCCAGCTGCTCATCGACTGGGTGACCGCGCAGGGCCAGATCGACCCGCCGAGCTTCGCCTCGGTCGACTGGAAGCTCGTCTCGGGCGGCGCGGACGTCGTCATCACCGGCTGACCGGCCGCGGGGAAACCCGTCGAGAGGAGAGAACACGCCGTGTGCGGGCTGCCGCACACGGCGTGTTCTCTACTCTCGACCCGGCTGGGCGGCGGCGGCGACGAGCGGACCGGTCCGGTGGGGGAGGTGGGTCACGAGGCAGATGGCGGTGTTGGCGCGCAGCACGTGGACGTCGTCGATGATCTCGTCGATGATCCGGCCCAGGTCGGCGTTGTCGCGCGCGGCCACCCGCACCACGAGGTCGCCGACGCCGGTGATCGAGTGGATCTCGAGCACCTCGGGGATGGCCGACAGGTGCGCGACGACCGGTTCGTGGCCCTGCCGCTGGCGGATCTCGAGCGTGCAGTACGCCGTGACCGGGTACCCGAGCGCGGCCGGCTCCACCTGGGGGGCGAAGGAGCGGATCACCCCTCGTTCCTGCAGCCGGTCGAGGCGGGCCTGCACGGTGCCGCGGGCCACCCCGAGACGCCGCGAGGCCCCGAGCACCCCGACGTGCGGGTCCTCGGTGAAGAGGGCGATGATCCGGGCGTCGAGGGCGTCCACCCCGTCCTGTCTGGCCATGGTCACATCGTCCAGTGTGGAGCGGTCCGAACGCAACACCGTGCGCATCGTGACCACCGTGTCGTGGTCTGGTTGCACATCCAGACCACCCCACCGACAGTGGCGGGATGACTGACACGACGACGACGTCCGCCGGCCCCCTCGACCTCACCGACACCGAGCGCGAGGCCGACCTCGACCTCGAGCAGCTCAAGCAGCTCGTCGGCCTCGTCGAGTACGACGAGAGCACCGACCCGTTCCCGGTCACCGGCTGGGACGCCATCGTGTTCGTCGTCGGCAACGCCACCCAGACCGCGCACTACTACCAGAGCGCGTGGGGCATGGAGCTCGTCGGCTACGCCGGCCCCGAGAACGGCACCCGCGACCACAAGGCGTTCGTCCTCAAGTCCGGCTCGATCCGCTTCGTCGTCAAGGGCGCGGTCACCCCGGACAGCCCGCTCATCGAGCACCACGCGACGCACGGCGACGGCGTCGTCGACATCTCGCTCGAGGTGCCCGACGTCGACAAGTGCGTCGAGCAGGCCCGCCGCGCCGGCGCCACCGTCCTCCAGGAGCCCGAGAACCTCTCCGACGAGCACGGCACGGTGCGCGTGGCCGCCATCGCCACCTACGGCGAGACCCGGCACAGCCTCGTCCAGCGGGTCGTCGACGGGAAGACCTACGAGGGCCCGTACCTGCCCGGCTACGTCGCCGCCGAGTCGACGTTCGTCAAGCGCGAGGGCGCCCCGAAGCGCCTCTTCCAGGCCCTCGACCACATCGTCGGCAACGTCGAGCTCGGCAAGATGGACGAGTGGGTCGCCTTCTACAACAGGGTGATGGGCTTCGTGAACATGGCCGAGTTCATCGGTGACGACATCGCCACCGACTACTCGGCGCTCATGTCCAAGGTCGTGGCCAACGGCAACCACCGGGTGAAGTTCCCGCTCAACGAGCCGGCCATCGCCAAGAAGAAGAGCCAGATCGACGAGTACCTCGAGTTCTACCGCGGCCCCGGTGCCCAGCACCTCGCGCTCGCGACGAACGACATCCTGCGCACCGTCGACGAGCTGCGCAAGGAGGGCGTCGAGTTCCTCGACACCCCCGACGCGTACTACGAGGACCCCGAGATGCGGGCCCGCATCGGTGAGGTCCGGGTCCCCATCGAGGAGCTGCAGAAGCGCAAGATCCTCGTCGACCGCGACGAGGACGGCTACCTCCTGCAGATCTTCACCCGCCCGCTCGGCGACCGCCCGACGGTCTTCTTCGAGATCATCGAGCGGCACGGTTCGCTCGGCTTCGGCAAGGGCAACTTCAAGGCGCTCTTCGAGTCGATCGAGCGCGAGCAGGACAAGCGCGGCAACCTCTGACCCGCCCCCGCGACGCCCGCCGGACCCCGTCCGGCGGGCGTCGGCGCGTCAGGAGCGGGCCTGGTCCGCGGGCGAGGACCACGGCGTGACCGGGCGCGGGACCGCCTCCCCGTCGAGCCGCAGGTCGGTGCGCTCGGCGTAGAAGCAGACGAGGCCGCGCAGCCGCTCGGCCTCGGGCAGCGGGTCCGGGTAGGACCACGCGACGTCCTCGGCGCCCGGCCGGCCGTCCCGAGCGGGCAGCGACCAGTACCGCGCGTCTCCCTTGTAGGCACACGTCGTGCGGGACGCGCTCGGATCGAGGAGGTCGAGACGAGCGTCCTCGGCCGGGAGGTACCAGCGGGCCGGCAGGTGCGTCTCGTGGACGACCACCGCGCGTCGGCTGTCGGCGAGGACGAGGCCGTCCAGCGAGACCACGACGTGCCGGTCGCTCTCGAGGAGGTCGAGCCGCTTGAACGGGTCGTGCGGGTGCCCCGTCACCGGCTGGGCCTCCTCGACCCAGGCGAACGGGGCCCACTCGACGACGACCCGGCCGCCGAGGTCGGGGTCGTCCGGGACGAACGCGGTGTCCGGCAGCCTTTCCTCGCCGACGACGAGGTCGTGGGAACGGCCGCCGGTCGTGTGCCACCCGAAGTTCACCGGGCCGAGGACCGGCGGCAGCTCGCGCGGCACGGGCGCCGGGTCGCAGGGCTCGAGGGCGGCGGTCAGGTCGCCCGGCGGCACCGCGTACACCGGGACGACGCGTCGGGGCTCCCAGACGAGGACGGCGTCGGTCGTGTCGAGCACCGGTGTCCCGGCGCGGGTGGCCCGGACCCGGCGGGTCACCGGCTCCCAGAGGAGCTCGGAGTGGAGGGACATGAGGTGGGGACCGAGCCGCAGCGCCATCCCCCGATGGTCCGCCCGGTGCGGCGGCGGGTCAACGGGCCGCGGCCGCCGGGCGGGGCGACGGAGGGGGCTCGCAGGAGCGCGTGAGACGCTGAGGGCATGACGACGCCGAGCGCCCCCGGCTGGTACGAGGACCCCGAGGACGCGAGCCTCCTCCGGTACTTCGACGGTGTCGTGTGGAGCGCGCACACGACACCGCGGCACCCGCAGCCGGCGCCGGTCGTGGCATCGCCGCCCGAGCAGCCGGTCGCCGCACCCGTCCCGCCGAGCACCCCCGAGGGTCCCGCCGTTCATCCGGACCTCGGCCCGCAGCAGGGCTGGAGCACGCCGCCCGGGTGGGAGCGTCCCGCCCCCGGCGGGGTGCGGCTGCCGGACGGCGACGTCGTCGCGGAGTGGTGGCGCCGCCTCCTCGGCTGGGTCGTCGACACCATCCTCACCGGCATCGTCGCGGGCATCGCCTCCCTCCCGCTGCTCGGCGACTACGTCGCGGCGGTCGACGACTTCGTCACCCAGCTGGGCCAGGGCAACACCAGCCCCGACCTCACCGGGATGACCAACGCCCTCGCCGACATCGCGCTGCCGGTCGGGCTCATCCAGATCGGCGTCGGGCTGGTCTACTCCACGCTCTTCCTCGTCTGGCGCGGCGCGACCCCGGGCAAGATGCTCCTCGGGACGGTGGTCCGCCCGGCGTCCGCCCCGGGCCGCGTCTCGGTGACGGTGGCCCTGCGCCGGCAGGCCATCGGGGTGGTGAGCGACCTGCTCCGGCTCAACCCCCTGATGGGGCTGCTCGGCTTCGTCCTCGCCGTCGTCGACCCCGCCTGGCTGCTGCGCGACCCGCGCCGCCAGGCACTGCACGACAAGGTCGCCGACACCGTCGTCGTCCTGCGACGCCGCTGACTCAGCGGGCGGGTCGCACCGTCCCGGTGCACTCGCCGAACCCGACGACGGTGCCGTCCGGGCCCGGCGCCGTCGCGCGCAGGGTCACGGTGTCGCCGTCCTCGAGGAAGGTGCGGGTGCTGCCGTCGTCGAGGGTGACGGGCTCCTGACCGCTCCACGTCAGCTCGAGGAAGCAGCCGCGAGAACCCTTCTCGGGCCCGCTGACCGTGCCGGAGCCGAAGAGGTCGCCCGGGCGGACCGTCGCGCCGTTGACGGTGAGGTGGGCGAGCATCTGCGCCGGCGACCAGTACATCTCGCGGTACTCGGGCCGGGAGACGACCGTGCCGTTCCAGTCCACCTCGAGGTGGACGTCGAGCCCGTACGCGCCGTCGCCGGCGAGGTAGGGCAGGGGCTCCGGGTCCTGACCGGGCAGCGGCACCCGGGCCGCCCGCAGGGCATCGGTCGTCACGACCCAGGCGCTGATGCTCGTCGCGAAGGACTTGCCGAGGAACGGGCCGAGGGGCACGTACTCCCACGCCTGGAGGTCGCGCGCGGACCAGTCGTCGAGGAGGACGACGCCGAAGAGGTGCTCGTCGGCGTCGGCGAGGTCGACCCGTTCGCCGAGGGTGGTGGC
>JACXUW010000402.1 GCA_014763705.1 Micrococcales bacterium
CAGGGCGGCGGCCAGCAGGAGGAAGACGGCTGCGGCAGAGCCGAACAGGCCGGTGTGCAGGAGCCAGGTCGGCCGCGACGACGATCCGGTCCCGCGGAGCCGCCACCGCCCCCACATCGCCCGGACGGCCGGGACCGCGAGCACGCCACCGGCGACGCCCGCGAGGACTGCGAACACCGCGTGGTACCAGGTGAAGTCGCCGAGGAGCGCACCGGCGACGCCGCCGACCGACGAGGGCGGGCCGACCTCCACTGCACTCCTCAGGTCGCCCAGCACGCCACCCAGCTCACCGGACCCGCCGGCCGGCAGGAACGAGGCGACGGAAGCGAACGGCGCGGCCGCGCCCTGGAGGTTGGCGAGCAGCAACGTGACTGCCCCGAGCAACCAGACGACCGCCCCGGCGTAGGCCGACCGCAGCAGCCACCGCCGACCACCGCGGCCGGAGGCCTCCGCCCGCCGCCGCACCGACGCCACGAGACCCACGAGCACGACGACGACCAGGCCGGCGAGCACCGCCTTGACGAGGTGGAACTCGCGCCACACGGCGGTCAGCTCGGCCAGGGCCGCCGAGTCGGCCACCGAGCCGGACAGGTCGGCCCGGACGAACGCCGCCTCGGTCGCCGCCACGAGCGACCCCTCCCCGCGGAACCCGCGCAGCGCGGCGTAGCCGGCCGGGACGAGGAAGACCGCGGCGGTCAGGAGGACCGCCGACGGCAGGAGGCGGCGACGCCTCGGCGCGGCAGCGCTCGGGGCAGAAGGCGAGAGAGACGCGGTCACGGGAGGTCCTCCGATGCGGGTTCGACGACGTCGGACACGCTACTTTACGATGTAAAGGAACACACGCGTCGGCGCGAGGAGTCAGGGATGGACCAGGGACAACCCGCAGGGCGGGGCTCCCTCACCGTCGAGCGCATCCTCGAGGAGGCGATGGCCCTCTCCGACGCCGACGGCCTCGCCGGCCTCTCGATGCGAGCCCTCGGCAAGCGGCTCGGGGTCGAGGGGATGGCGGTCTACCACCACGTCGCGAACAAGGAGGCGCTGCTCGACGCCCTCGTCGACGAGGTCTTCCGCGAGATCGCCCTCCCCGAGGGCGAGGACTGGCGGGCCGGCCTGCGCACCAGGTCGGTCTCGGAGCGCCACGTCCTCCGCCGGCACCCGTGGGCCATCGGGCTCGTCGAGTCGCGCACCGCACCCGGCCCGGCCACCCTCGCCCACCAGGACCACGTCATCGGCTTCCTGCGGGCGACCGGCTTCGGCGTCCGCGCGGCGGCGCAGGTCCTCGCCTTCCTCGACGCCTACGTCTACGGCTTCGTCCTCCAGGAGGTGGCCCTGCCGACCGACCCCGCCCCGGTCGTCGACACCCTGCGCGAGCCCGAGGGGCCGAACCCCTACCCGAACCTCACGGCCGTCGTCGTCGAGGTCGTCGACGCCGGGTACGACTTCGGCGCCGAGTTCGACGTCGGCCTCGAGCTGCTCCTCGACGGCATCGCGGGCCTGCGCACCTGAACCCACCACCCACCCTCGGACACGACGACGCCGCGCCACCCGGAGGGGTGGCGCGGCGGTCAGCGGGAGGTCAGCGGCCGAACAGCTTCGAGAGGAAGCCGGTGCTCGGCTCGTTCTCGTGGCCCTGGCAGCGGTCGGCGGAGCGCACGCCCCGCATCACCTGGTCGACGTGCTGGCCGCAGCCGGCCCAGGTCGTCTTCCCGCACTTGCGGCAGGTCACGGCTCGGCACATGGGGGTACTCCTCGGGACAATGGGGGGTGGCGGGTCGTCGCCCAGCATACCCCATGGGGTATCTAGGACTCCAGTCGCCGGAAGAGCACCACGGAGTCGAGCGCCGGGCGGCCGGCGCCCTCGACCGGCCGCTCGCGCAGCTCGGCCGAGACGACCTCGACCGCCAGGTCCGCGGCCGCGGCGACGACGGCCTCGGGGTCGTGGAGCACGGCGGCGTCCTGCGGCCCACCGACGCCCTCGGTGAGGTTGCGCTCGGCGTGGCAGACGACGAGCACCGAGCCACCCGGCAGCGCGGCGGCCACCCCGTGGCGCAGCGCGACCCGCCAGTCGGCGTCGGGCAGCTGGAGGTAGGCGAAGAGGACGAGGTCGTACCCGCCGCCGGCGGTCGGCGCGGGGGCCGGGGAGAGCGCGTCGGCGACGACGGCCCGGAACGGGCCGGCGCCGGCACCGAGCCGCTCGGCCGCGATGCCCTGCGCGCGCTCGACGGCGACCGGCGAGAAGTCGGCCGACGTGGCGTCCCATCCCTGCTCGGCGAGCCAGAGCGCGTTGCGCCCCTCACCCGCCGCGATGTCGAGGGCACGCCCGGGCGTCATCGGCCCGACCACCTCGGCGACGAACGCGTTCGGCCCCACCGACGACACGAGGTCGGCGCCGGCGTACCGGGCGTCCCAGGCGGCGGAGTCCATCAGGCGAGGGAGAGGAAGAGCTTCTCCATCGACTCGACGTCCATCGAGCCCTGCTGCGGGTCGGTGATGCACTGCCGCAGGCCGAGCGCGATGACGGCGAAGCCGGCGCGGTCGAGGGCCTTGGAGACGGCCGCGAGCTGCGTGACGATGTCCTGGCAGTCGCGACCGTCCTCGATCATCTTGAGGATGCCGCCGATCTGGCCCTGGGCGCGCTTGAGCCGCTTGACGACGGCCTGCATCTCGGTGGGGTCGAGCTCCATGCTGGCTCCTCGGGCGATCGTGGACAAGGACTCGATGGTACCCGGGGCGGTACCCACCACGGGGCCGGTCGAAGCAGGCATCGGAACTCCTTCGGGTCAGGCTGCGACGGTGCCGGTGACGACCGGGAGGCCGGCGGCGATCCAGGCGGACGTGCCTCCGTCGACGCTCACGGCGTCGTAGCCGAGACCGTTCAGGAGGTCGGTGACGGCGCGGCTGCGGTTGCCGCTCGCGCAGATCACGTGGACGGGACGGTCCTTCGGGATGGACCCGAGGACCGTGGTGACCCGGGAGAGCGGCGCGAGCACGGCCCCGGGCACGTGGCCCCGGACGTACTCGCCCGGCTCCCGGACGTCGAGGACGAAGGCGCCGTCGCGGTGGCGGGCGGCGAGGGTGCGGATGTCGGTGGTACGCGTCATGCGATAACTATACCCCAGGGGGTATGTCCTCCGTCAACCACGCACCACCGCCGCCCGGGCCTCAGCCCGCGGTCTGCGCCGCGACCTGGGCGCGGACCTCGTCCATGTCG
>JACXUW010000403.1 GCA_014763705.1 Micrococcales bacterium
ACCGGGGTCAGGCTGAGCGACCCCAGCCGACCCGAGGACTCCAGCTCGCGCAGCGTTGCCATGACCCGCTCACGGTCGGCGTCCGAGACCGGCCGACCCGTGGCGTCGAGCCACGCGACCACCCCGAGGTCGCGCAGCGCCCGGTCGGCGCCCACCCCCGGGACCGAGATCCCGGCGTTCGACATCGCGACGTCGGCCTTGGCGGCGAGGTCGCTGGCCGCGGCCTTCGCCCGTTCGAAGAAGCTCATCCGGGACCTCCCTGACGTGACCCTCGGGACACCTCGGAACCATAGTCGCGAGGCCCTCGTCTCTTCTAGCGTTGGCCGCGAACGGGGGCGCCGCTCCCGACGAGAGAGCAGAGGCACGCACGATGACGATCCACGGCTCGCTGTTCACGGAGTTCAAGGAGAAGGAGACCCAGGACCCCTTCGCGCTCCAGAACAAGAAGCTCCTGCGCATCGACATGCGCTACGGCCCGGTCCAGGCGAAGGCCGGCTCGATGGTCGCCTACCAGGGCGACGTCCGCTTCGCCAACAAGGGCTCTGGGGGGATGGGGAAGTTCCTGAAGTCGGCGATGACCGGCGAGGGCGTCAAGATGATGGAGTGCACCGGCAGCGGCGAGCTCTTCGTCGCCGACCAGGCCTCCGAGGTGCAGGTCATGTACCTCGAGAACGACGCCATCTCGGTCAACGGCAACAACGTGCTCGCCTTCTCGAGCTCGATCCAGTGGGACATCCACCGCATCCAGGCCCGCGGCGCGGCGATGACCGGCGGCCTCTACAACGTCTCGCTCCGCGGCACCGGCTACGTCGCGGTGACGACCAAGGGCGACCCCATCGCGCTCGACGTCGCCTCCTCGCCGACCTTCGCCGACGCGCAGGCCGTCGTCCTGTGGACCTCGGGGGTCTCGATGGACGTCCGGGTCGACACGGGCGGCATCGGCTCGATGATCCGCGGCGGCACCGGCGAGCTGCTCCAGATGGCGTTCGGCGGGCAGGGCTACGTGCTCGTCCAGCCGAGCGAGTCGGTCACCGAGGGCGGCCACCAGGGTGGCGGCAACCAGCAGGGCCCCGGCGGGATGCTCGGCCAGTTCCTCGGCTGACCGCGCCCCGGTTTCCGCTGCATGCCCGAAGCCCCGGGGTCGCACCGGAACCGTTCCGGTGCGACCCCGGGGTTTGCCGCACCGGGCGGGAAACCCCGGGGGCGACCGGCGCGGATGGACGCCGCCTCCCGACCTCGGCACCGGTCCTGCGACAATCGGCGCCATGACGGCTCAGGTGACCGGCACGGACATCCTCGACGTCGCGCGCGAGCAGGTGCTCGAGCGGGGCGTGCCACTGACCCAGGACCAGATCGTCGAGGTCCTGCGCACCGGTGACGACCGGCTCCAGGACCTCCTCGCGCTGGCCCACGAGGTGCGGATGAAGTACCAGGGCCCGAGCGTCGAGGTCGAGGGCATCGTCTCCCTCAAGACCGGTGGGTGCCCGGAGGACTGCCACTTCTGTTCGCAGAGCGGTCAGTTCACGAGCCCGGTCCGCTCGGTCTGGCTGAACATCCCCGAGCTGGTGCGCGCCGCGAAGCAGACCGCCGAGACCGGCGCCTCCGAGTTCTGCATCGTCGCCGCCGTCCGCGGCCCGGACGAGAAGCTCATGGAGCAGATGCGCGAGGGCGTCGCGGCCATCAAGGCGGCCGTCGACATCCACGTCGCCGCCTCGCTCGGCATGCTGACCCAGGGGCAGGTCGACGAGCTCGTCGACATGGGCGTGCACCGCTACAACCACAACCTCGAGGCCGGGCGCTCCTACTTCCCGCAGGTCGTGACGACGCACTCCTTCGACGAGCGGCTCGACACCTGCCGGATGGTCAAGGACTCCGGGATGGAGCTGTGCTGCGGCGGCCTCGTCGGGATGGGCGAGACGCTCGAGCAGCGCGCCGAGCTCGCGGCCCAGCTCGGTGAGCTCGAGCCGCACGAGGTCCCGCTCAACTTCCTCAACCCGCGCCCGGGCACGCCGTTCGGCGACCTCGAGCCGATGGCCTCCGGGGACGCGCTGCGCACCATCGCCGCCTTCCGGCTCGCCCTGCCGCGCACCATCCTCCGGTACGCCGGCGGCCGAGAGCTGACCCTCGGCGACCTCGGCACCCGCGACGGCCTGCTCGGCGGCATCAACGCGGTCATCGTCGGCAACTACCTCACGACGCTGGGGCGCGACCCCCGCGAGGACCTCGCGCTGCTCGACGAGCTCGAGATGCCGATCAAGGCCCTCAACGACACCCTCTGACGCCGATGGTGTTCGCCGACGCGGGGGCGCAGGAGCCGGTCGCCCGGGGCGAGGAGCCCGGTGAGTGGTGCGGGCAGTGCGGGCTCACGCTTGCGGACGGCGACCACGGGCGCTGTGCCCGCCGGGCCGAGCTCGAGCCGCCGCGGTTCTGCGTCCACTGTCGGCGCCGGATGAAGGTGCAGGTCACCCCGGGGGCGTGGACCGCCGCCTGCGTGGCGCACGGTACGGTCGAACGGAGCACCTGGGCCTGACCCAGCACCCGGAGCGAATGGTCGGATGCTCCCGGAGGTGCGCACCGGGGGACGGCCTCCGGAATACCCAGAACTAGTTGACGGTTCAACCACCTGATCAGCGTCGATCGTCCGACCGATCCGCACACGACCAGGAGACACCACCGTGAACGTCCTCGTCCTCGTCGGCAGCCTGCGCGCCGGCTCCACGAACCGCCAGCTCGCCGACGCCGCCGTCGCCCACCTGCCCGCCGGTGTCGGGACGACCGTCTTCGAACGGCTCGCCGACCTCCCGCACTACTCCGAGGAGCTCGACCACGACGACGCACTGCCCGAGGTCGCCCGCGACCTGCGCGACGCCGTCGCCGACCACGACGCCGTCCTTCTCGTCACGCCCGAGTACAACGGTTCGCTGCCGAGCGCGCTGAAGAACGCGATCGACTGGGCCTCCCGCCCGCGCGGCGCCGCGGTCATCGCCGGCAAGCCCGCCGCCGTCATCGGGGCCAGCGGCTCGCCCCGCGCCGCCCAGTGGGCCCGCGAGGACGGCGTGCGCGTCCTCACCGTCGCCGGCGCCGACGTCGTCGACGACACCATGGGCGTCGGCTCCGCCTTCCAGGCCTTCGAGGAGGGCCGCCTCTCCGACGCCGCCCTCGACACCTCGCTGCACGGCCTCGTCCGCTCCCTCACCG
>JACXUW010000404.1 GCA_014763705.1 Micrococcales bacterium
GCGTCGCACTGACCTGCGCGACGAGCGTCACCCGGTTGCCGGCCGTGACCACCTCGGTCGAGGGCAGCGTCTGGGCGGTACCGAGGGTCTTCGCCGGCCCCCACACCCCGAGCGGGAAGGAGTCGGTCCCGAGTCGCGACCCGGCCGGGTCGGCGCTCGCCGCCCGGAGGTTGGCGCCGAGGGCGGTCAGGCCGGACGAGGGGGTCCACGTGGTGCCGTCGAGGCGTTCGAGCGAGATGCCGAGCGTCGAGGAGAGGCCGTCCGCCCCCATCGGGGCGATGCCGACCCCGGTCGGCGCCCCGGAGCTGGTCCGCACCGGGACGGTGACCACCCCCGCGACGTCGACGGCGGTGGCGGGCACGGTCGTCGTCACGACGAGCTCGAACTCGGCGAACACCTGGAACGGCAGCGCGGACGAGCCGTCGGCGGTCGGGGCGCCCTGGGGGCTCGACGTCGAGGTGGGCAGTGTGCCGAGGCCGGTGATCGCGGACAGCGCCCGGGCGGCGTCGCCCGCGGACTCGAGGTACTTGCCGACGAAGGCCATCCAGTCGATCGGGTCGGGCAGCGCCTTGTCGCGGCTGCCGAAGTCGACCGGCACGGTGCACGGCCCGATCTCGAACTCCGCGTGGCCGGCGAACTCCGGGCCCCAGACCTTGACCGAGGCGCCGATGGTGATCGAGATCGAGATGTCGCCGATCGGCCACGGCAGCGAGATCTTCAGGCCGGCCGAGATCCGCGCGTACGCGCTCGCCTCATACCAGAACGGGTCGAACCAGACGATGGCGTCGACGCCGAACGCGATTCGCGCCCAGACGAACCCGAAGTCGACGCTCACCTCGACCGAGAGCCCGGCCATCAGCGCCTCGGAGGTCAGCGCGAAGTACGAGCCTCCCTTGATGGTGATGGCGTCGCTCACCGACCACACGAGGCCGAGGCGCGGTACGTCCGGGTAGCCGACCGGGACCGGGAAGTCGGGGTGGTACCCGCCGAGGGTGAGGACGAACTGGCCGGCCAGCGGACCCTTCCACCAGACCGCGAACGCGAAGCCGCCGGTGAGCCGCACGTCGGAGTACAGGAGCCAGCTGTTGTCGGTCAGCTGGGCCTGGATGAGGAAGACGCCCTCCTCGGTCGAGAAGTGTGCGAGCAGCGCGAGCTCGATGTTGACGATGCACGCCTGAGGCCGGGGCAGGGCGAGCCGCGCGAAGCCGAAGAGGTTGACGTCGAGGCCGTTCCCGAACGAGACCGCGAGGACGGCGATGCCGTCGACGAGGCTGAACGAGGTGAACGAGATGCCGGCGGCGAACCAGAACTGGCCCTGCTGGGCCGGGAAGTACTCGCGCAGCTCCTGGAGCTGCTGCATCGGCTCCTTGGGCGCGCGCGAGGCGTCGAGCGCCGAGATGAACGGGAAGTCCCCGAAGGTCGAGATGTCCGACGGGATCCGCATCCCGCGGTTGATGCCGAGGCCGCCGCCGATCCCGGTGAGGAAGAACGCCGGTGGCCCGCCGAACGGGCCGTTGACCGCGCCGAAGACGAAGAAGCTGGCGTTGCCGTGCGCGTCCCGGCTGTAGCCGCCGAACACCGACAGCCCGTACGCCGCGAAGCGGCCGACGAGCATCCCGAGGTAGCCGATCTCGCCGTCGTCGACGATCTTCAGCAGCCCGCCCGCGATCGAGGCGCCGGACAGGTCTGCGCTGATCGCCAGGCCCATGAGGTCGACCGACCAGTTGCGGGCGTCGAGCGGGTCGCCGCCGGTCCAGCCGATCGAGAGCCGGTCGACGGCGGCCGAGAAGCCGAAGATCGACAGGCCGCCCGAGAAGAGCAGGCTGACGGAGGTGACCGTGCCGCCGGACTCGGTGGTGTCCAGGCCGATCCGGTCGACGTAGAGCGGTCCGAGCTGGCGCTGGATGACGAGCCACCACGGGCCCGGGGGGTCGCCGGCGCGCAGCGTGACGCCCGCGGTCGCGTCGCCGGGGTGCTTCTGCACCGCGACCGAGGGGGAGAACGTCGGCCGGTGGGTGCCGGACGACGCGCCGACGTCGGCCATGATCGAGCCGGCCATCGGGTTGGCCTGGCCCTGGCCGCCGGGGGCGACGGCCAGCCCGTCGAGCTTGATCCGGGCTCCGCCGCCGACGCCGGTCGCGGTGGCCTCACCGTAGACGTCGACCTCGATGGCGTCGATGGCCAGCGCGCCGAGGTCGAGCAGCGGCCGGCTCGTGCCGCCCACCCGGACCCCGAGGCCGGCGACGAGGACGCCCGGCTGGAGGACGAGGGCGTCGGCCGTGCCGTGGAGGAGGTAGACCGACAGCCCGGACGGCGGCTCACCGGTGATCCAGTCCGCGTGCGCGACGATCTCGACCTTCGTCTCGCCGTCGGCGACGACCCAGGTCTGCCCGTCCGGGATGGTGACCCGTAGGCCGAGGTCGCGCGGGTCGGTGGGTGCGCCCGGGGCGGACGGGTTCGCGGCGAGGGCGACCGTCACGACCCCGCCGAAGGTGACGCTCGGGGGCTCGGCGTCGGTCGCGCAGTTCCACGCGAGCCGCTCGAGGCGGGCCAGGAGCCGGGTCGGGTCGTCGGCCGCGTGCACGAGGTCGGTGACCAGCGCCGGGTCCACCTGCAGCCCGCCCCCGGTGAGGACGACCCCTTGCAGCATCCGCGTGATGCGGGCGCTCACGAGGTCGCCGAGCTGGTCGGCGACGAACCCGGACGCCATCCCGAGCGCCACGCCGACGAGCCCGGCGGCGACCTGCTCCGGCGACTGCGACTCCGTGGGTGATGGACCGGCCGTCACATTCCACAGCTCGACTCCGCTGCCGGAGAACCGGATCTGCACGGAGGCCGGGCTCCCGCCGCCGTCGAGGGCGAGGCCGAGGCCGACGAGCGGGGTGAAGGTGCCGTCGGTGACGCCGGCGCGCACGGTGAGCAGCGGACGGACGACGCTCGGACCGACGTCGATCGTGAACGGGCCGGCGGTCGCCGCGACCCGCAGGCCGTGCGCGTCGATGCGCAGCTCCTCGACGGCGACCCGGCCGACGTCGCCGAGCGCGACGTCGCAGCCGAGGACCACGGCGGGGGCGGTGACCGAGCCGTCGACGCCCACCGAGAACGGCCGGACCGCGCCCGGGCCGGCCGGCAGCCGGCCGAGGTGGATCGTGCTCACGGTGCCGGCGGTGCTCACCTCGAC
>JACXUW010000405.1 GCA_014763705.1 Micrococcales bacterium
CCCTGACCACGAACGCCTACCGGCCCACCCGTGCGATCGCCGACTTCGTCAGGAGCAGGGACGGCACCTGCCGGATGTGGGGCTGCACCCGACCCGCCGAACGCTGCGACCTCGACCACGCCAGAGCCTGGCCCGACGGGACCACCACCCCCACCGAGCTCGAGTCCCTCTGCCGCCACCACCACCGGTTCAAGCAGACCCAGCGATGGCGACCGGTCCTCGACGCCGACGGCACCCTCACCTGGCACGGCCCCCACTCGGCCACCCGCACCACCGAACCCCAGCACCGTGTGGTGCGCTGAGGTGGTGACCCCCGAGCACGTCGCGCTGACCGACGCGGACCTGCGCGAGGTGGCCGCGTTCGCGCTGGCCAGCGCCGAGGAGGTGCTGCACCTCGCCGAGGAGCGCCTGCCCGGCGACCCCCGCCCCCGCGAGGCCGTGGAGGCCGCCCGCGCGTTCGTCGGCGGGGAGCCACGGTCGCGACGGCAGCGGGTCGCGGCGCTCGACGCCCACCGAGCCGCCGGGGCCGCCGAGTCGGGCGCCGGCCACCACGCCGCGATGGCCGCGGGTGACGCCTCCGCGTCCGCCTACCTCCACCCGCTCGCGCAGGCGACCCAGGTGGGGCACATCCTGCGCGCCACGGCCCACGCCGCCCGGGCCCTCGAGCTGGTGGCCGACGACCCCGAGGCCGCCGACCGCCACCTCCGCGAGGCCGTCGCGCGGGCCACCTCCGTCCTGCTCGACGTCCTGCGCCGGTACCCGACGGCGCCCACCGGCCGCACCCGCGTGGCCCTCCTCATGTCCGACCTCGATCGCCGCCTGCGCGCCCGGAGGTGACCGCCCGCGGCGTGGGTCACACCGTGACGTGGCTCATGCGGCACGCCCGGCTCCCGCTGCTAGCGTCCGACGAGACCGTGCACCCGCCTCGGAAGGCTCGATGATGCGCAGCCCCAAGGACTTCTTCGCCCCCCTGGCCGTCGGGGCCCCGACGCCGCTGCGGGAGGTGCCGGCGCGGCCGAGCCGGATGATCCACTTCTTCGACCCGAGCAACCCGAAGATGGCCGCGAAGGTGCCCGAGATGGTGGGCACCGTCGACGTCCTGCTCGGCAACCTCGAGGACGCCGTCAAGGCCGAGAACAAGGAGGCCGCCCGGCAGGGGCTCGTCGACATCGCGAAGGCCACCGACCTCGGCGAGCACACGCAGCTGTGGACCCGCGTCAACGCGCTCGACAGCCCGTGGGCGCTCGACGACCTCACCACCCTCGTCACCGAGATCGGTGACCGGCTCGACGTGGTCATGGTCCCCAAGGTGCAGGGGCCGGAGGACATCCACTACGTCGACCGGCTCCTCGCGCAGCTCGAGGCGAAGGCGGGCGTCACGCGGCCGATCCTCGTCCACGCCATCCTCGAGACCGCGCGCGGGATGGCCAACGTCGAGGAGATCGCCGGGGCCAGCCCCCGGATGCAGGGCATCAGCCTCGGCCCGGCGGACCTCGCGGCCGACCGCCGGATGAAGACGACCCGCGTCGGCGGCGGCCATCCCGGCTACCTCGTGCGCCAGGACCCGGAGGGGGGCGACGTCCAGGGCCCTCGCGCCACCTACCAGCAGGACCTCTGGCACTACACGATCGCGCGGATGGTCGACGCCTGCGCGATGCACGGGATCTTCCCGTACTACGGTCCGTTCGGGGACATCGCCGACGTCGTCGCCTGCGAGGACCAGTTCCGCAACGCCTTCCTCCTCGGCTGCGTCGGCACGTGGACCCTGCACCCGGTGCAGATCGCCATCGCCAGGAAGGTGTTCAGCCCGAGCGCCGACGACGTCGCGCACGCGCGCCGGGTCAGGGCGGCGATGGGCGACGGCACCGGTGCGGTGATGCTCGACGGCAAGATGGAGGACGACGCGAGCCTCAAGCAGTGCCTCGTCATCCTCGAGCTGGCGGATCGGTTGTCCGCCAACGACCCCGAGCTCGCCGAGCTCTACGCCGAGGGGAGCGACGCGTGAGCGAGTACCGTCCCCGCCGCTCGGTCCTCTACATGCCGAGCAGCAACGAGCGGGCGCTGGAGAAGGCGAAGACGCTTCCGGTCGACGGGCTCATCCTCGACCTGGAGGACGCCGTCGGCCCGGACGACAAGCTGACCGCACGTGAGAACGCCTGCGCGGCAGCCGCATCGGGCGCCTACGGCCACCGCGAGGTGAGCATCCGGGTCAACGCGCTCGGGACGCAGTGGCACGACGCCGACCTCGAGGCCGCCTGCGCTGCAGGCCCGGACGGCATCGTCGTGCCCAAGGTCGGCTCGGCCGAGGAGGTCCGCGGCCTCGTCGCGGCGATGGAGCGGTTCGGCGTGCCGGACCACACGTCCCTCTGGGCGATGGTCGAGACGCCCGGGGCGGTCCTCGACGCCCGGGCGATCGCCACGGCATCCGACCGGCTCACCGTGCTCGTCCTCGGCACCAACGACCTGGTCAAGGAGCTCCGCGCCCGCTTCGTGCCCGGCCGCGGTCCGCTGCTCACGGCGCTGTCCACCGTCGTGCTCGCCGCGCGCGGCGCCGGCGTCTCGGTGCTCGACGGGGTCTTCAACGACGTCAGGGACCTTGACGGGCTCGCCGACGAGTGCCGCCAGGGGCGTGACCTCGGGTTCGACGGCAAGACGCTCGTCCACCCCGGTCAGGTGGAGGCGTGCAACGCCGCGTTCTCCCCGAGCGAGGCCGAGGTCGAGGACGCCCGCGGCCTCCTCGCGGCGTGGGAGGCCGGCGCCGGCCGTGGGGTCGTGACCTACGAGGGCCGGATGGTCGAGAACCTCCACGTCGAGGTGGCCCAGCGGGTGCTGGCGGTCGACGATGCGGTGCGCGCGCGTTCCTGACCGCAGGCTGTGCATCCGGCAACGATGCGGTCACGGCGAGCGCGGCGATTTGCGCCCGACCCTCCTGATGCCGTCTCGTGGGAGGTCGACACGTTCTTCGACACCTCGGGGGAGGGGCACCATGCCGACCGGCCGACGACCCGCACTCCTGCTCACGGCCGCGCTCGTGGCGGCGACGGTCCTGGCCGGGTGCAGCCGCCTCGACCAGCTGGCCGGCGGGCCCGTGGTCCCGAGCGCGGAGCCCAGCGCTGCGGCCACCCCGACGTCCGCCGGGGCGTCGCCGACGCCCTCGGCCACCC
>JACXUW010000406.1 GCA_014763705.1 Micrococcales bacterium
CGGGGGTCGACGGGGTCAGGCGGCGACGGGGGCGGTCGGCGCCGGCTCCATCGCGGGGTCGTCGGCGGCGGCGAGCATCCGGTGCCGGTCGTAGGCCCAGCCCGGCCCGCGCAGCAGGAAGGACCACCGGTCGCGCCACGTCGAGGACCCGGCGACGTCCCGCGCGATGTCGAGCCACTCGTGCGTCGCGATGACCGCGGGGTTGTACGTGTCGATGTTCTTCGTCAGCCCGTAGACGACCGGCTCCTCCTCCTGCTCGAAGGTGCCGAACAGCTTGTCCCAGACGATGAGGATGCTGCCGTGGTTGCGGTCGAGGTAGCGCGAGTTCGACCCGTGGTGCACCCGGTGGTGCGACGGCGTGTTGAGCACCCTCTCGAGCCACCCGATCGAGCGGATCGCCTCGGTGTGGATCCAGAACTGGTAGATGAGGTTGAGCGCGCGGGCGTTCTCGATGACGCTGGGCCGCACCCCGACCAGCGCGAGCAGCCCGTACGGGACGCTCATCGTCAGGCCCTCGGCGACCGGTTGGCGCAGCGCGGTTGAGAGGTTGTAGCGCTCGCTGCTGTGGTGCACGACGTGCATCGCCCACAGCCAGCGGCTCTCGTGGTTGAAGCGGTGGTTCCAGTAGTAGATGGCGTCCCAGCCGAGGATCGCCACCGCGTTGGCGACCAGGCCGGTGCCGAGGTCGCGGCGGCTGCGGGCGAAGAGGCGCTGGCCGCTCGTCTGCGCCGACCAGGTGGTGGCCACGGTGAGCGCGGTCGAGGCGACGGCCGCCACCGCCATCCCGCCGGTGACCCGCCGCACGACCGGCGGTTCCGACCCGGGGCTCGCGGACGCCGTCGCGTCGCGCCGTACCGGACGGGCCTCCTCGGGGATGGACCCCGGGGCCGGGAGCCCGCCCTCGGCGCGGTGCCGGCGGACGACGTCGAGGACGGTCGTCGCCGCCGAGGCCGCGACCGCCGTCCCCATCAGCCAGCGGGCGTGCCTCCCGACGCCGGGCGTCACGGGGTCCAGCAGCTTCTTCGCGACGAAGGGTGCGAGGAGGCTGCCGACGCCCATCGTCAGGCTGGCCATCGTGTCGGCGAGCTCGTAGTCGCCGGCGCGGGTCGTGCCGGCCGGGGCCGGGTGCCGCTTCTGCCACCGGTACTCCGCCGCCATCGCACCGACGAAGGCCGGGATGGCGAGGACGGTGAGGTCGGGGCGCTTCATCCCGTCACGGTACCCACGGGTAACCATGGACGTCACCCGGTGTGACGGGTCCCGCACCGGCAGGGTGGTCAGCAGGTGTTCTTCGGCGGGTCGCCGGCCAGTCGGGCCTTCGTCCACGCGAGGAGCTCGGGGACCGCAGGCGAGTCCGGCTCGACGAGCGGGACGTGGTCGCGGCCGGGGTAGACGCGGTAGTCGACCTGCTGGCCTGCGGCACACCGGTCCCGGACGTAGGCGTCCTGGGCCCTCGGGTCGACGAGCGAGTCGTCCGCGCCCTGGCCGATGAGCAGCGGCGCCTCGATGCGGCCGGTCGGGACGTTCTCGCGCAACCGCGCGGCGAGGGGGCCGCGGTTCGGGTCACCCCGCCAGACCGGGCTGTCGAGGGAGAGGACGGTGGCGACCGAGACGAGGGTGCTCGGCTCGGCGAGGCAGCGCTTGGCCATCTCGCGGACGACGGGCTCGGCCTGCGGCCGGACGTACTCGCGGTAGGTCAGGTCCGGGTACCGCCGGGTGTAGGCGTCGATGACGTAGGAGGCGAACAGCTCGCCGCCGGTGACCGCGGGGAGGTGGTCGACGAGCGCCGGGAGGTTGCTCGCCGGAGCCAGGGCGGCGACCCCGACGAGGTCGACGTCCGGCGCGTAGGTCGGGGCCAGGATGCCGGTCCACAGCGCCGCGTGGCCGCCCTGGCTGTGGCCCCAGACGACGGTCTGCTCGCCGAGCCCGGCCTCGCTCAGCTGGTGCGCGGCCCGCACCGCGTCGAGCACGGAGCGACCCTCGCCCTGCCCGATGAGGTACGGGTGCGGGCCGGCGGTGCCGAGCCCGACGTAGTCGGTGCCGACGAAGCCCCAGCCGTTGGACAGGACCCGGTCGAGGATGAAGAAGGCGCCCGCCTCGAAGGGGTCGATGACGGTCGGGGCGCACCCGGGTGCGGCGCCCGTGGTGCCGTGCGCCCAGGCGATGACCGGCAGCGGACCCGAGCGCTGCTCCGGCACGACGACGAGGGCGCTCGCGACCGCGGGGACCCCCTCGTCGCGCGTGGTGGTGTAGAGGATGCGCCACGCCTGCGCGCCGGCCGGGATCTTCGTCGTGTACGCCTCGCTCCGCAGCAGCTGCCCCGGTTGCGCGGGCACGGACGAGGGCGCGGTGTAGAACGAGTCGGGCTGCGGAGCAGCCCGGTTCAGCGACAGGCTGACGAGCGCCAGCAGCCCCGCGACGAGCACCGCGGCGACGTTGCCGACCAACCGCAACCAGGGCCGCCACCGCCCCGAGCCCGTGGCCGCGGGCCGGACCGCCCGCCAGAGCAGCCGTGCCCCGAGGACGACCAGCCGCACCCCGGTGAGCACGCCGACGACGATGACGCTGATGTCCGGCCAGGCGAGGGCGAGCAGGCCGAAGAGCGCCGACGAGGCGCCCCCGAGGACGGCGTTCCACCGCTCGACCCCGTGCTCGCGGCGGGCTCCGACGACCTCGAGCACGCCGCCGACGAGCAGGGTGACCCCGATGACGACGATCGCCACGCGCACGCCGAGACCGGTCCACAGGACGAGGGCCACCGCGCCGAGCACGTAGACACCTGCCCGGGCCAGGGACAGGCGGCGCAGCAGCGGTGGTCCCGGCAGGTCGACGAGCTCGGACGCCGCGGCGACGAGCAGGCCGAGCAGCAGCAGGAGGAGCAGCAGGGCGAGGGACGCGAAGGGCCGCAGGGCGAGCCAGCCGCCGACGAGGACGGCGACCGCCCCCACGACGGCGACCAGCACCCGGCGTCCGCGGTGACGGGACGGCTGCCGCGAGGCCGAGGAGCCGGGCTCCGTGGTCATGGCCGGAGCCTAGGGTTCCGCGGCGTCGGGGGCGAGCGTTGTCGAAGGAGCGCCCACGGGGTCGATCGGACCGGGCGTGCGGGGCATCCAGGCGAGGGCGTCGACGACGGCGAGCACGGCCCAGGCCCCGCCCGCCCGGTC
>JACXUW010000407.1 GCA_014763705.1 Micrococcales bacterium
CGGCTGACCGGCGAGGGGATGGCCGCCGTCGACGCCGCCCTGACCCGGCTGCTCGCCGACGAGCACGACCTGCTCGCCGAGCTCGACCCGTCCGAGCGCGAGGACCTCGCCGGCCTGCTCCGCCGGCTGCTGCGACCGTTCGAGCCCGGCCCCGCCTGACCCCCGCGGGACGCGGCGCCGCCGAGGGTCAGCCGGCGACGTCGGCCGCCTCGAGCCACTCGAGCTCGAGGACCTCGCGCTCGTCGACGACCTCGCGCAGCTCGCGGTTGAGTCCGAGGACGCGTTCGTGGTCGGTGGCCGCCTCGGCCATCGCCGCGTGCAGCCGGTCCTCGCGCTCGGCGAGCCGCTGGAGCTGCTTCTCGACCCGGGCCATCACCTTGCGCGCCTCGCGCACCTCGGCCGGGCTCGGCCCGTCCACCGCCAGCGGGCCGGCGGCGGTCGGCCCCGCGCCCGGGACCTCGCGCACCCCCTCGCCCCGCTCGACGAGCTCGCGACGCAGCCGGAGGTACTCCTCGACCCCACCGGGCAGGTCGCGCAGCCGCCCGTCGCCGAGGAGGGCGAGCTGCCGGTCGCAGACCCGTTCGAGGAGGTAGCGGTCGTGCGAGACGACGACCAGCGTGCCGGCCCAGCCGTCGAGGAGATCCTCGAGCGAGGTGAGCGTGTCGATGTCGAGGTCGTTCGTCGGCTCGTCGAGCAGCAGGACGTTCGGCTCGTCCATGAGCAGGCGGGTCAGCTGGAGCCGGCGCCGCTCGCCGCCGGAGAGGTCGCCGACCCGCGTCTGCTGCCGCGGTCCGGTGAACCCGAGCCGCTGCGCCAGCTGCGAGGCGGAGAGCTCCTTGCGCCCGAGCCGGACGACGGTGCGCACGTCCTCGACCGCCTCGATGACCCGCCGGCCGGCCCACGCGTCCAGCTCGCGGACCTCCTGGGTCAGGTGCGCGAGCCGGACCGTCACCCCCTGCCGGCGCTTCCCCGCCGCGAGCGGCACCTCGCCGGCCAGCGCGCGCAGCAGGGTCGACTTGCCGGCCCCGTTGACGCCGACGAGCCCGACCCGGTCCCCCGGCCCGAGCCGCCACGTGAAGCGGTCGAGGAGGACGCGGTCACCGACGGTGAGCCGGGCGTCGAGGAGGTCGACGACGTCCTTGCCGAGGCGGGTCGTCGCGAAGCGCATCAGCTCGACGTCGTCGCGGGGCGGCGGCTCGTCGGCGATGAGGGCGTTCGCGGCGTCGATGCGGAAGCGCGGCTTGCTCGTGCGCGCCGGTGCCCCGCGGCGCAGCCAGGCGAGCTCCTTGCGCAGGAGGTTGTCCCGCCGGTCGGCGACGACTCCCGCCATCCGCTCGCGCTCGGCCCGGGCGAGCACGTAGGCCGCGTACCCGCCCTCGTACTGGTGCACGACGCCGTCCTGCACCTCCCAGGTCCGGGTCGCGACGGCGTCGAGGAACCACCGGTCGTGCGTGATGACGACGAGCCCCGTGGCGGGCCCGGCGAAGCGGGTGGCGAGGTGGTCGGCGAGCCAGGCGACGCCCTCGACGTCGAGGTGGTTGGTCGGCTCGTCGAGCAGGAGCAGGTCGGGCGCGGCGACGAGGAGCGCCGCGAGCGCGACCCGGCGTCGCTCGCCGCCGGAGAGCGGGCCGAGCTCGGCCCCGAGCCCCCCGACGACCGGGGCCTCGAGCCCCCCGAGCAGGCCGGTGAGGACGTCACGGACCCGGGGGTCGGCGGCCCACTCGTGCTCGGCGAGGTCACCGAGCACCGCCTCGCGGACGGTCGCCCCCGCGGGCAGGGTGTCCTCCTGGGTGAGCACGCCGGTGCGCAGCCCGTTCGCGCGGGCGACCCGGCCGTCGTCCGGGTCCCGGTCGCCCGCGAGCACCCGCAGCAGCGTGGTCTTCCCGCCGCCGTTGCGTCCGACGACGCCGATCCGGTCGCCCCCGGCGACCCCGAGCGAGACGGCGTCGAGCACCTGGGCGGTGCCGAGGGCGAGGGAGGCGCGCTCGACGGAGACGAGGCTGGCCACTAGTCGACCCGGTGGTGGATGACGTGCGCGCCGTGCACCGGACCACTCGCCCGACGGACGTCGCGGACCACACCGCTCGCGGTCAGCGCGACGGCGAGGTCGATGCCGGCCTCGGTGCCGTCGACGAGGAAGGCGATGGTCGGTCCGGAGCCGGAGACGATGCCGCCGAGCGCGCCGTACTCCATCCCGGCGGAGAGGACCTCGCCGAGGTCGGGGCGCAGGCTGACCGCGGCCTCCTGGAGGTCGTTGACGAGCTGGGGCGCGAGCTCGTGGGGGTCGCCGGTGCGCAGGGCCGCCATGAGCGCGGGCGTGGCGACCGGGTCGGGCACGTCGGCGCCGTCGCGCAGCCGGTCGCACTCGGCGTAGACGGCCGGGGTCGAGAGGCCGCCCTCGGCCAGCGCGAGCACCCAGTGGTAGGTGCCGCGGGCGAGGACGGGCGCGAGCAGCTCGCCGCGTCCGCTGCCCATCGCGGTGCCGCCGGCGACGAGGAAGGGCACGTCGCTGCCGAGCTCGGAGGCGATCTCCTCCAGGTCCTCGCGGTCGAGGCCGAGGTCCCACAGGTGGTCGAGGGCGACGAGCGTGGCCGCGGCGTCCGCCGAGCCGCCCGCCATCCCTCCCGCGACGGGGATGCCCTTGCGGATGGACACGTGCACCGGGGTCCCGGAGTAGCGCTCGGCGACGAGCCGGGCGGCCTTGAGCGCGATGTTGTCGTCGTCGGTCGGCACGCCCTCGGCGAGGGCGCCGGAGACGCTGACGCCCCAGGCGTCGGCCGCCCCCACCGTCACGTCGTCGTAGAGGCTCACGGCCTGGTAGACGGTCGAGAGGTCGTGGTAGCCGTCGTCGCGCAGGGGGCCGACGAGGAGCTCGAGGTTGACCTTCGCCGGGACGCGCACGGTCACGGGGCCGGGCACGAGCGGGGCCGAGGTCATGGGCTCACCCTAGCCAGACCGGGGGGTGGTCCCGCGAGCCCAGTGCGAGAGGACGTTTCACGAGGTCGCCGGGACCACGGGCGCGCCACTGCTCGCGGCACCCCGGGCGGCCGCGACCCGGGCGAACGCCGCCACGTCCAGCTGCTCACCCCGCGTCCGCGGGTCGACGCCCGCCGCGACGAGGGCGGCCTCGGCGGCGGCCGGAGACCCGGCC
>JACXUW010000408.1 GCA_014763705.1 Micrococcales bacterium
GCAGCGACGCGGTCTTCGAGCGCAGCGTGCCGAGGCCGTCGGTGAGGTCGCCCGCACCCGAGGCGAGGTCGTCCGCTCCGGAGGCCAGCTGCTGCTGGCCGGCGAGCAGCCGGTCGGCGCCGTCGGCGAGGTCCGACGCACCGGCGGCGGCCGTGGACGCTCCGGAGGCGAGCTGCTTCGCGCCGTCCGCGGCGTCCACGACCTGGGCGCGGATGTCGGCGAAGCCCTCGAGGAAGCGGCTCGCGGCGGTGCTGCTCACCTGCTCGGCCACCGACGCCGTGACCTGGCTGACGAGCGTGTTGGCGATCGTCCGGGCGAGGTAGTTGTTCGCGTCGTTCGTGCGGATCTCGAGCGTCGCCTGCCGCGGGTGGTTCGTGGCACTGCTCGCGAGGTCGGTCGAGAACGACCGCGGCAGCACGAGAACGAGGTCGTAGTCGCCGTCGCGCAGACCGGACTCCGCGCGGCCCCGGGAGACGCGCGACCAGTCGAACGTGTGCTTGTCGAGCAGCGTCGTCGCCACCCGGTCGCCGACCTGGAGCCGCTCGCCGCCGGAGAGCGTCGTGCCCTCGTCCTCGACGACGAGGGCGGCGGGCACCTCGCTCAGCCGGCCGTACGGGTCGTCGTTGGCGTAGAGGTAGAGGCCGCCGTAGATGGACGGGACGAGGACCATCGCGACAAGCGCGAGCCGGCCGACCCGGCTCGCGCCGATGCGGCGCAGCTCGGTGAGGGCGAGGCGGAGGGCGGTCATGCCGCCACCTCCTCGACCGAGCCGAGCTCGGCCCGGACCGGCAGCGCGAGCTGGCGCATCGTCGCGTGCGTCAGCTGGACGACGACGGTGAGGCCCGAGGCGGCGTGGGCCTCGAGCAGCGGCCACCAGAGCCGCGGGTCGCCGCCCCGGCGGTCCGGGTTGGTCACGACGAGCACCCGCGTGGCGGCCCGTTCGGCCGCGGCGGAGGTGAGCACGCGGACGCGCTCCTCGGGGGCGAGCCGCTCGAACGGCGCGCCCGCCGCGGCCAGCACGCCGTGCCGCTCGAGGAACCCGGCCACGGCGCGGCGCCCCGACGGGCGCCCGGCGAACGCGAGCTCCTCGGCGACGACGTGGTGGACGGCGAGCCCGTCCTCCGGCGCCGACACCTCGGGGACGTCGACGAGGGCCACGTGCCGCTGCAGCGCCGGCGTGTCCTCGACGCCGTCGAGGAGCACCCGCCCGGAGGCCAGGGGCATCCGCCCGGCGAGGGCGAGGGCCAGGGCGACCTGGCCGTAGCCGGGGTCGCCGGCCACGGCGGTGACGCGGGAGGGCGGCGCGGTGAACGAGGTCGGACGGACCAGTGGGCTGCGCGTCCCGGCGACGGCGACGGCGTCGGCGGTGAGCTGCACGATGACTCCTCGGTGCTGACGATCGGTTCTGCGACAAACGGTACCGTTCGGTACCACTGCGATGGTACGGTACAGTACCACCCATGGACACCGCCAATCCCACGCTTGAGCGACGCACCGACCGCGCGCACCCGGTGCGCGAGCGGCTCGAGGCCGGCCTCGCGACGGCGGTCGCGGAGAAGGGACTGGCCGCGACCACGATCGCGGACGTCGCCCGCCTGGCCGGCACCTCGAAGCGCACCTTCTACGAGCACTTCGCCGACAAGGAGGAGTGCTTCCTCGCGCTCTACCGCACCCGCAGCGCCGAGCTGATGGCCGCCGTCGACGCCGCCCTCTCCCCCGGCGCCACGCCGGCCACCGTGCAGCTGCACGACGCCGCCCGCGCCTTCCTCACCTTCCTCACCGAGGACCGCGCCCTCGGGCGGGCGCACGTCGTCGACGTCCAGACCCTCGGCGAGCGCGGGGTGCGGGCCCGCCGCGAGGTCGTCGACCGGCACGCGGACACCCTGCTCCGGATGCTCGAGCAGGCGCGCGACGCCGGCACCGCGGTGCGCCGGCTGACCCACCTCGAGGCGGTCTGCGTCGTCGGGGGCCTCAACGAGGTCGCCCTGCGTGCTCTCGAGGCATCGCCGGAGGAGCCGATCGACGACCTCGTCGAGGAGGCCACCCGGTTCATGCAGGCGGTCGTCCTCGCCGACTGACCGACCCCGGCACCACCTCGCCACCCCCGCCCGGCCACTAGCCTCGGGGTCATGGAGTTCCGGAACGCCTACGCCCACGGCTTCGCCCGGGTCGCGGCGTGCACCCTGCCCGTCGCCCTCGCGGACCCCGCCGAGAACGCCCGGCGCATCGTCGAGCAGGTCCGGGCCTGCCACGACGACGGCGTCGCCGTCGCCCTCTTCCCCGAGCTCTCCCTCTCCGGGTACGCGATCGACGACCTCCTCCTCCAGGACGTCCTCCTCGACGCCGTCGAGCGCGCGGTCGTCACCGTCGCCGAGGCCACGGCCGGCCTCACGCCGCTCGTCCTCGTCGGCGCCCCGCTGCGGCACGGCAGCCGGCTCTACAACTGCGCCGTCGCCATCCATCGCGGCGAGGTCCTCGGTGTCGCCCCGAAGTCCTACCTGCCGACCTACCGCGAGTTCTACGAGAAGCGCTGGTTCGCCTCCGGCGCAGGGCAGCAGGGGCAGTTCCTCGTCCGTCCGCAGTGGCCGGGCTCGGATGCCGACGGTGAGGTCCCGTTCGGACCCGACCTCCTGTTCTCCGCCGAGGACCTGCCCGACCTCGTCGTCCACGCGGAGGTCTGCGAGGACGTCTGGGTGCCGGTGCCGCCGAGCCACGAGGCCGCGCTCGCGGGCGCCACCGTGCTGCTCAACCTCTCGGCGTCCCCCATCACCGTGGGTCGCGCGGACGACCGCCACCTGCTGGCCCGCAGCGCCAGCGCCCGCTGCGACGCCGCCTACCTCTACGCCGCGGCGAGCGCGGGCGAGTCGAGCACCGACCTGTCCTGGGACGGCATGACGATGGTCTACGAGCTGGGCGACCTGCTCGGGGAGACCGAGCGCTTCCCCGACGGCCCGCGCCGGACCGTCGTCGACGTCGACCTCGGCCGGCTGCGCCAGGAACGCCTGCGCCAGGGCTCGTTCGGCGACAACGCGGACGCCTACTCCGCCGACGACGCCGGCTTCCGGGTCGTCCCGTTCCGCCTCCGTCCACCGAGCGGCGACCTCGGCCTGCGCCGCACCGTCGACCGCTTCCCGT
>JACXUW010000409.1 GCA_014763705.1 Micrococcales bacterium
TCGCCGACGTCGTGCAGGCCGTCGACGACCGGCTGCTGGAGCGGGACGAGGTAGTGCAGCGGCCACAGCTGGCCGCCGTGCGTGTGGCCGGAGAGCTGGAGGTCGACACCGCGCCCGGCGACGTCGCGGGCCTGGCGCGGCTGGTGGGCGGCGTAGAGGGTGAAGCCGGCCGGGTCGACCCCGGCGAGCGCGGCGTCGGGGTCGGGGGCGAACTCGCCCTCCCCCTCGCGGTCGTGCACCCCGGCGAGGGTGATCTCGGCGCCGCGCCGGTCGAGGCGGACGGAGCGGTTCTTCAGCACCGGGATGCCGAGGTCCTCGAAGGCGCGCACCCAGTTCGCGGTGTCGCGGTACATCTCGTGGTTGCCGGTCGTCGCGAACACGCCGAGCGGCGCACGCAGGTCGCGCAGTGGCGCGAGCTCGGGGCCGTAGCGGGCGGCGTAGCCGTCCTCGAGGTCACCGGCGACGACGACGAGGTCGGGGCGCTGCGCCTCGACGAGGTCGACGACGCCCCGGGTGAACGCGGCGCTGCGCACGGCTCCGGCGTGCATGTCGGTGACCAGGGCGACCCGGGTGCCGTCGAACGCGGCCGGCAGCTCGGGAGAGGTGACCGTGTACTCCGTCACCGACGGGTGCGCGGCCTCCCAGGCGCCGTAGCCCGTGACGCCGACGGCGAGGGCGGCCACGAGGGGCGACATCACCCGGTTGAGGCGGCGCCGGCCCGCGGCGCCGTGGTCGTGGCGCCAGCGCAGGACCCAGACGACGCCACTGACCAGCGCCACCGGGACCAGGCCGAGGAAGAGGTAGAGGCAGGTGGCGAGGAACGCGGCGCCGGTCCAGGCGACCGGTCGCATCGTCGCCGGGCTCCACTGCTCGCCCCACACGTCGAACTGCTCGAGGACGGCGGCGAACAGGGCGGCGAGGACGACGGCGACCAGCCACGGAACCCACCGCCGGCCCCACCGGGGGGCGACGGCGAGACGGTGCCAGACGAAGACGAGGAAGGTGGCGAAGACGCCGATCGGGACGAGCGCGGCGAGCGCGCTCATGCGCCGTCCGGCGCTCGGTCCGCGGCGCTGCCCGCCGGAGCGGCGAGGGCGGCCCGGACGTCGTCGGCGAGGTCGGCCGGCTCGGTGTTCGGCGAGTACCGGCCGATGACCTGGCCGTCGCGGCCGACGAGGAACTTCGTGAAGTTCCACTTGATGCGACCGCCGAGCAGGCCCTTCTTCTCGGACTTCAGCCACTCGAAGAGGGGGTGCGCGTCGTCGCCGTTGACGTCGACCTTGGCGAACATCGGGAAGGAGACGCCGTAGTTCAGCTGGCAGAACTCGCCGATCTCGTCCTCGCTGCCGGGCTCCTGGGAGCCGAACTGGTTGCACGGGAAGCCGAGCACGGTGAAGCCGTCTTCCCTGAGCTCCTCGTAGAGCGCCTCGAGGCCGGCGTACTGGGGGGTGAAGCCGCACTTGCTCGCGGTGTTGACGACGAGGACGACGTCGCCGGCGTAGGCGGAGAGAGGGCGCTCCTCGCCGGTGATCGTCGTGGCGGTGAAGTCGGAGAGGGTGGTCATGCGGGTCATCGTCGCACGCGGTCCTGACGACCGGCCGGGGTGCGCGACAACCCTCGACGCCACGATGGCCCGGCGCGGCATAGCCTGAGCCGGTGCCCCGCGACCCGATGCGCCCGCCGCCGCTCGACGTCGACGTCCTCGTCGTCGGGGCAGGGCTGTCGGGCATCGACATGGCCTGCCGCCTGGCCACCGAGCGCCCGGAGCTGACCTGGGCGGTCCTCGAGGCCCGGTCGGCCACCGGTGGCACCTGGGACCTGTTCCGCTACCCCGGCATCCGGTCCGACTCGGACATGTACACGCTGGGGTTCCCCTTCCGGCCCTGGCGCGGGCGGACCTCCATCGCGCCGGCCTCGGAGATCCTCGAGTACCTGCGGGACACCGCGCACGAGTACGGCGTCACCGGCCGAACCCACCTCGGGCAGCGGGTGACCCGGCTCGAGTGGTCGTCGGCCGAGGAGCGGTGGACGGTCACCGCGCGCCGCGACGACGGGGAGGTGCTGGAGCACACGGCGCGGTTCGTGCACCTCGCGACGGGCTACTACTCCTACGAGGCGGGCCACGTCGTCGAGTTCCCCGGGCAGGCGTCCTTCGCGGGGGACGTCGTGCACCCGCAGCACTGGCCCGAGGGGACCTCGGTCGCCGGCCGGCGCGTGGTGGTGATCGGCAGCGGCGCGACGGCCGTGACCCTCGTGCCGGCGCTCGTGGACGCGGGCGCGGCCTCGGTGACGATGCTCCAGCGCAGCCCCAGCTACGTCGCCGCGCTGGCGAACACCGACCGGGTGGCCGACGTCGCCCGCCGTGTCCTGCCGCCGCGAGCCGCGCACCACCTCGTCCGCGGCAAGAACGTGGCGCTGGCGACCGCGACCTACCAGTTCCTCCGCCGGTGGCCGGACGCCGGACGTCGGGTGCTGCGGCGCCGGCTGCTCGAGCGGCTGCCCGAGGGCTATGACGTCGACACCCACTTCAACCCGGCCTACGACCCCTGGGACCAGCGGGTCTGCCTGGCCCCGGACGGCGACCTCCTCGACGCCATCGCCGGTGGGGGCGCCGAGGTGGTGACGGCGACGATCGACCGCTTCGTGCCCGAGGGCGTGCGGCTGGAGGACGGGCGAGTGCTGCCGGCCGACCTCGTCGTCACCGCGACCGGGCTGCGGCTCGAGATCGCCGGAGGCGCGGCGCTCGCCGTGGACGGGCACGCGGTGTCGGTGCCGGCCCTGCACGTCTACAAGGGCTGCATGCTCTCCGGGGTGCCCAACCTCTTCCTCTCCGTGGGGTACACGAACGCCAGCTGGACGCTGCGGGCCGACCTCACCGCCCGCTGGGTCTGCCACCTGCTCGGGCACCTCGACCGGCGCGGGCTCGGCGTCGCGACACCCCGGTGGGACGGCACCGGCGGCGCCGACCGGCCGCTGCTCGACCTCACCTCGGGCTACGTGCGGCGCGGCGCGCACCTCCTGCCGCACCAGGCCGAGCGGCGGCCGTGGCGGGTGGTGCAGAGCTACCTCTACGACGTGGCGGTCACCCGGTTCGGGCGGCTGGAGGACGGGGTGCTCGAGCTGCGCTGAGG
>JACXUW010000410.1 GCA_014763705.1 Micrococcales bacterium
CGGGGGGAGGCGCACCGTTCCCGGGGGAGGCCGGCTCGCCAGACGCCCGGGGGAGGCCGGCTCGCCAGACGCCCGGGCGTGACGGCCGACTTGATTTGAATAGGTTGCCTATGTAATCTGGGGAGGTGCAGACGGACGACCTCGCCAATGCGCTGCTGCGCTCGGCCGCCGGGCTCTCCCGGTGGGCCAGCCGGCACGCCGACCTCGAGATCCCGTGGGCCCAGGCCCGCGTGCTGTCGCTGCTCGAGGAGCTCGGGCCGGCCCGGGTCACCACCCTCGCCGCCGCCGACGACACGAGCCAGCCGACGATGACCACCCAGGTCCAGCGCCTCGAGGCCGAGGGCTGGGCCACCCGCACCACCGACCCGGTCGACGGCCGGGCGAGCCTCGTGTCCCTCACCGCCGCGGGGCACGAGGCGCTCGCCGGGGCCCGCCGCGCCCGTGCGGCGGCCCTGCGCCCGGTGCTCGAGGGCCTCGACCCCGAGCGGCTGCGGGCCGCGACGAGCCTGCTCAGCGAGCTCGTCGAGGCGACCCGCTCCGCCGCCGGGCACGAGCCCGCGCGCACGACCTCCTGACCACCACCACCCGAGAGGACCACCAGCCCATGTGGCGTCAACCGAAGACCGTCTGGAGCGTCGCGTTCGCCTGCGTCGTCGCCTTCATGGGGATCGGCCTCGTCGACCCCATCCTCAAGCCGATCGCCGACCAGCTCGGTGCGAGCCCGTCGCAGGTCTCCCTGCTCTTCACGAGCTACATGGCGGTCATGGGCGTCGCGATGCTCGTCACCGGATGGGTCTCGAGCCGAATCGGCGCCAAGCGCACCCTGCTCGTCGGGCTGGCCATCATCATCGTCGGCGCCGGCCTCGCCGGGATGCAGGACAGCGTGGGCGGCATCGTCGGCTTCCGGGCCGTCTGGGGCCTGGGCAACGCGCTCTTCATCGCCACGGCGCTCGCGACGATCGTCAACGCCGCCCGCGGCTCGGTCGCGCAGGCGATCATCCTCTACGAGGCGGCCCTCGGCCTCGGCATCGCCGCCGGCCCGCTGGTGGGAGGCGTCCTGGGCGGGATCTCCTGGCGCGGACCGTTCTTCGGCGTCAGCGCCCTGATGTTCGTCGCGCTCGTCGCGACGTGGAGCACCCTCCCGGCCGGTGACCAGCGGCCGCAGCCCACCCCGCTCAGCGCGCCGCTCAAGGCGCTGCGCCACCGGGGGCTGCTCACCGTCGGGCTCACCGCGCTGCTCTACAACTTCGGCTTCTTCACCCTGCTGGCCTTCACGCCGTTCCCGCTCGACATGTCGGCGCACGGCACCGGCCTCGTCTTCTTCGGCTGGGGCCTGCTGCTCGCGCTGGCCAGCGTCGTCGTCGCCCCGTGGGTCCAGCGGCACGTCGGCACCTTCACCGGGATGGTGGCCGCGCTCCTGGGCTTCGCCGCCATCCTCGCCGTGATGGCCCTGTTCACCGACCAGAAGGCCGTCCTCGTCACGGGCGTCGTCCTGGCCGGCGGCTTCCTCGGCATCAACAACACGCTCATCACCGAGACGGTCATGAAGGTGGCCCCGGTCGAGCGCGGCGTCGCGTCGGCGGCGTACAGCTTCGTCCGGTTCAGCGGCGGCGCCGTCGCCCCCTGGCTCGCCGGGAGGCTCGGTGAGCGCTCGGTGCACCTCCCGTTCTGGGTCGGCGCCGGAGCGGTGCTCCTCGCGGTCGCGGTCCTCTCGACCGGACACCGGTTCGTCCGGACCATCGACGACCAGCCGGGACACGGGGCCGAGCCGATCGAGTCCGAGGACGAGGCGGAGGCCGTGACGCTCGGGACCGCCTGAGCCGCACCGGCAGCCTGCGCCGCGGACCCGCGTGGGTCAGTCGCCCCTGGCCGCCGCCGGCCAGCGCCGGGCCCCCGGCCCCTCGACGGCCAGCTCGTCGTCGTGGTTGTAGACCGGACAGGACCGCAGGGACAGGCAGCCGCAGCCGATGCACGACGACAAGCCGTCGCGCACCCGTTCCATCGCCTCGATGCGCGCGGTGAGGGCGTCGTGCCACGTGCGGGACAGGCGCTCCCAGTCGCGCTTGGTCGGCGGGTGGTCGACGGGCAGGCCGGCGAGCGCGTCACCGATCTCGGCGAGGCTGAGGCCGAACCGCTGGCCGGCCCGGACGACGGCGATGCGGCGCAGCACGTGCCGCTCGAACCGGCGCTGGTTGCCGGCGTTGCGGACCGAGCGGATGAGTCCCTTCTCCTCGTAGAAGCGCACGGTCGGCACGCTGACGCCGGAGCGCTCCGCAACCTCGCCGATGGCGAGCAGGTCGTGTCGGTCCATCCGCCAAGGATATTCCCTTTGACCTCAGGTGCACTTGAGGTAGCAGGATCTCCTCGTGACCACGACCGACGACACCTCCACCGTGCCCGCCGCCGCCGCCGAGCGGCTGCTCGACCGTCGCCACCTGCCGGTCGTCGTCGGCGTCGTCGCGCTCGTCACCCTCGCCGCCTTCGAGAACCGCGCCGTCCAGACCGTGCTGCCCGTCGTCGTCCGCGACCTCGACGGCTGGGCGTTGTTCGGCGCCTCGACGGGTGCCTCGCTCGTCACCTTCACGGTCGCGATGGCGCTCTCCGGCGGCTGGACCGACCGGCACGGCGCGCGCCGGGTCCTGCTCGCGGGCATCGGCCTCTTCGCCGTCGCCCAGGTGGTCTCGGCCCTCGCCCCGTCGATGACCGTGTTCGTGGCCGGCCGGGGCCTCTCCGGCGCGGCCGAGGCGGTCATCGACACGACGCTCATGGTGCTCGTCGCGCAGGCCCTGCCGGAGTCGCTGCGCGCCAAGGTGTTCGCCTCCTTCGCCGCCGCCTGGATCCTCCCGTCCCTGCTCGGTCCGGGGTTCGCGGGCGCGGTCGAGGCGCTCGCCGGCTGGCGGTGGGTGTTCGCCGGGCCGCTCCTCGTCGTGGCGCCCGCGCTGTGGCTGCTGCGTCCGGCGCTCCGGCAGGGTGGGCCGACCGTGGGCGCGACACCTGCCGAGGACCCGGGAGCCCGCAGCCGGCTCGCGGCGTCCCTCGCGCTGGCCGCCGGGCTGGCGGTCACCACCTTCGCCGCGCCGCTGCTCGAGGCCCCGTCGACGCGGGGCACCGGGCTCGTCGTCGTGCTGGCC
>JACXUW010000411.1 GCA_014763705.1 Micrococcales bacterium
GAGCGGGGCTCGGCGGTGGGGCCGCGCTCACCCCACGGTCCACGTGTCGCGACCACGCAGCAGCGCACCGAGGTCGTCGTCCGTGGCCGGTCCGCCGGCCGCGTCGACCGCACCCTCGACCTGCGCACGGACCAGGTCGTCGTAGGCCGGCCGCTCCACCTGTCGGAAGATGCCCATCGGCACGTGCGTCATCTCCGGGGTGTCCAGGCGGGAGAGCTGGAAGGCCTGCGACGGGTCGTCGAGCGTCGGGTCGTGGACGACGACCGCGCCCTTCTCACCGGTCTCGGCCTCCGCCTCGTCGATGAACTTCATGACACCGGATCCCTTGCGCACCAGCACCTTCCGGTCGTCCTCGGCGCCGACGGTGATCGCCTCGCCGGCGCGCAGGCGGACGATGCGGGCATCCTGCTGGCTGCGGTCCTTGAGCACCTCGAACGCGCCGTCGTTGAAGATCGGGCAGTTCTGGTAGATCTCGACGAGGGCCGTGCCGCGGTGCTGGGCGGCCGCCTTGAGCACCGCCTTGAGCTCGTCGCGGTCGGACTCCATCGCCCGCGCGACGAACGTCGCCTCGGCACCGAGCGCCAGCGACACCGGGTTGAACGGGGCGTCGACCGATCCGAGCGGGCTCGACTTCGTCACCGACCCGGTGCGCGACGTGGGTGAGTACTGGCCCTTGGTCAGCCCGTAGATCTGGTTGTTGAACAACAGGATCGTCAGGTTGACGTTGCGGCGCATCGCGTGGATGAGGTGGTTGCCGCCGATCGACAGCGCGTCGCCGTCCCCGGTGACGACCCACACCGACAGGTCGGGACGGGACGTGGCGAGCCCGGTGGCGATGGCCGGCGCGCGCCCGTGGATCGAGTGCATCCCGTAGGTGTCGAGGTAGTACGGGAAGCGCGACGAGCAGCCGATGCCGGAGACGAAGACGATGTTCTCGCGGCGCAGCCCGAGCTCGGGGAGGAAGGACTGCACGGCGGCGAGGATGACGTAGTCGCCGCAGCCGGGGCACCAGCGCACCTCCTGGTCGGAGGTGAACTCCTTCTTGGTCTGGCGCGGGGCGTCGTCGGGCAGGTGGGGGACGTGCTGGAGCCCGGTGACGGGCATGCCCAGCTCGACGGTGGTCACGAGATCTCCTCGAGGGTGGACGAGATGACGTCGGCGAGCTCGACCGTCGTGAACGGCAGGCCGCGGACGGCGGTGTGCGAGCGGACGTCGACGAGGAAGGTGCCGCGCAGCAGGAGGGCGAGCTGACCGGTGTTCATCTCCGGGACGACGACGCGCTCGTAGCGGCGCAGGACGTCGCCGAGGTTCGCGGGGAAGGGGTTGAGGTGGCGCAGGTGCGCGCGGGCGACGGCTTGTCCGGCGTTGCGCACGACGCGCGTGGCCGCGGCGACCGGGCCGTAGGTCGAGCCCCAGCCGAGGACGAGGACCTTCGCGTCGCCGCTCGGGTCGTCGACCTCGAGGTCGGGCACCGTGATGCCGGCGACCTTCGCGGCGCGCAGCCGCACCATCCGGTCGTGGTTGTCCGGGTCGTAGCTGATGTCGCCGGTGACGTCGGCCTTCTCGATGCCGCCGATGCGGTGCTCGAGCCCCGGTGTGCCCGGGACGGCCCACGGCCGGGCCAGCGTCTCGGGGTCGCGCAGGTAGGGCCGGAAGACGGGCTCGCCCTTGTCGTCGGTGGCGTTCGGTTCGGTGGCCAGCTCGACGGCGAGGTCGGGAAGGGCGTCGACGTCGGGGACCGGCCACGGCTCGGAGCCGTTGGCGAGGTAGCCGTCGGAGAGCAGGACGACCGGGGTGCGGTACGTCGTCGCGATGCGCACGGCGTCCATGGCGGCGTCGAAGCAGTCGGCCGGGGTCTGGGCGGCGACGACGGGCACGGGCGACTCGCCGTTGCGGCCGTACATCACCTGGAGGAGGTCGGCCTGCTCGGTCTTGGTCGGCAGGCCGGTGGACGGGCCGCCGCGCTGGATGTCGACGACGACGAGGGGCAGCTCGAGCGAGACGGCGAGGCCGATCGTCTCCGACTTCAGGGCGATGCCGGGGCCGGAGGTGGACGTCACGCCGATCGCGCCGCCGTAGCTCGCGCCGAGGGCGACCCCGATGCCGGCGATCTCGTCCTCGGCCTGCACGGTGGTGACGCCGTGCCGCTTCATCCCGGAGAGCGCGTGGAGGATGTCGGACGCCGGGGTGATCGGGTACGAGCCGAGGACCAGCGGGCGGCCGACCCGGTGGGCCGCGGCGACGAGGCCGAGTGCGAGGGCGGTGTTGCCGGTGACGTTGCGGTAGGTGCCGGGTGCCATCGGGGCGGCCTTGACGACGAACGACGAGGCGAAGTCCTCGGTGGTCTCGCCGTAGTTCCAGCCGGCGCGCAGGGCGGCGAGGTTGGCCTCGAGGATCTCGGGGTGGCCGCCGAACTTCTTCGTGAGGAACGCCTCGGTGCCGGCGGTGGGGCGGGTGTACATCCACGAGAGGAGGCCGAGGGCGAACATGTTCTTCGCCCGCTCCTTCTCCTTGCGGGTCAGCCCCGCGAACGGGGCGAGCGCCTCGACGGTGATGCTCGTCAGCGCGACGGGGTGGACGTGCCAGGACTCGAGGCTGCCGTCGTCGAGGGGGTTCTCGGCGTAGCCGACCTTGGCGAGGTTGCGTTTGGTGAACTCGTCGGTGTTGGCGACGATCGTGGCGCCGCGCGGGAGGTCGCCGAGGTTGGCCTTGAGGGCGGCGGGGTTCATCGCGACGAGGACGTCCGGCGCGTCGCCGGGGGTGAGGACGTCGTGGTCGGCGAAGTGCAGCTGGAAGCTCGAGACGCCGGGGAGGGTGCCCTGGGGCGCGCGGATCTCGGCGGGGAAGTTGGGGAGGGTCGAGAGGTCGTTGCCGAGGGCCGCGGTCTCGGACGTGAAGCGGTCGCCGGTCAGCTGCATGCCGTCGCCGGAGTCGCCGGCGAAGCGGATGACGACCCGGTCGAGGGTCTGGACGGTCTTGCTGGTCACCGTGGTCCCTGGGGTGTCGGGAGTGCTCGTGGAGGGGCCCGCCGCGGTGGGTGGACGCACCGCTCTCCATCGTACGTCGCAGGTGAGGGTCGCTCTCCGCGTATCCCACGCTCCGGCACGTGCGGGTGCCGGGAAGGTCGG
>JACXUW010000412.1 GCA_014763705.1 Micrococcales bacterium
CACCCCCACCCGTCGCGCGCGTATCGGGTCACCCGATACGGCCGCGCTTCACCCCGGAACCGTTCTCAGGTGAAGCGCCGCGTTATCGGGTCACCCGATACTCGCGGGACGCCGGAGCGGGGGTCAGGCGTCGAGCAGGGCGTGCCGCTGGATGATCTCGTGCCGCCCCGGCCCGACGCCGATGGCCGACACGCGCGCCCCGATGAGCTCCTCGACCCGCAGCACGTAGCGCTGCGCGGCGGCCGGGAGCTCCTCGAAGGTCCGGCACCCCGAGATGTCCTCCCACCAGCCGTCGAGCATCTCGTACACGGGCGTGGCGTGGTGGAAGTCGCTCTGCGACACCGGCATCTCGTCGTGCCGCACACCGTCGACCTCGTAGGCGACGCAGACCGGCACCTTCTCGAACCCGGTGAGGACGTCGAGCTTGGTGATGACGAAGTCGGTGACTCCGTTGATGCGCGTCGCGTACCGGCCGATGACGGTGTCGACCCAACCGCAGCGGCGCGGGCGCCCGGTCGTCGTGCCGTACTCGGCGCCGGTCTTGCGCAGCGTCTCGCCGTCGTCGTCGAACAGCTCGGTGGGGAACGGGCCCTCGCCGACGCGGGTCGTGTACGCCTTGAGGATGGCGATGACCCGCGACACCCGGGTGGGCGGGATGCCGGAGCCGGTGCAGGCGCCGCCGGCCGTCGCCGACGAGGACGTGACGAACGGGTAGGTGCCGTGGTCGACGTCGAGCAGCGTCGCCTGGCCGGCCTCGAGCAGCACGTTCGCGCCGGCGTCGAGCGCCTGCTCGAGGACGAGCGCGGTGTCGGCGACCATCGGCCGCAACCGCTCGGCGTACCCGAGCAGCTCCTCGACGACGAGGTCGACATCGACGGCGCGCGTGTTGTAGATCTTCACGAGCACCTGGTTCTTGAACCCGAGTGCCGCCTCGACCTTCTGCCGGAGGATGCCCTCGTCGAAGAGGTCCTGGATGCGGATGCCGACGCGGTTCATCTTGTCGGCGTACGTCGGCCCGATGCCCCGCCCGGTCGTGCCGATCCGGCGCTTGCCGAGGAACCGCTCGGTGACCTTGTCGAGCGTGCGGTTGTACGGCGCGATGACGTGCGCGTTCGAGGAGACGACGAGCTTGGAGGTGTCGACGCCGCGGGCCTCGAGGCCGTCCAGCTCCTGGAAGAGCACCTCGAGGTCGACGACGACGCCGTTGCCGATGACCGGGGTCACCGACGGCGTGAGGATCCCCGAGGGCAGCAGGTGCAGCGCGTACTTCTCGCGCGTGCCGTCCTCCCCCTCGACGACGACGGTGTGCCCCGCGTTGTTGCCCCCGTTGAACTTCACGACGTAGTCGACGTCGGTGCCCATGAGGTCGGTGGCCTTGCCCTTGCCCTCGTCGCCCCACTGGGCTCCGACCAGCACGATCGCCGGCATGCCCGGCTCCTTCCCGACGGCTGCGCCGGGACGGCCTGTCCCGGCGTGGCGAAGGCCCCTCGCGGATCGCGCCGGGGCCTCGTCCGCCCCACCCTACCGCGACGCGACCCGGCCCCCGGCGAGCCCGTCCGTTCGCTCAGTGCCGACGGCTCGCGAGGACCCACCCGAGCTGGAAGCGGGTGTCGACGCCGTTGACCGACATGAGCCGGGCGACGCGGCGACGCACGGTGCGCAGGCTCACCCCGAGGTGCCGCGCGATGGCCTCGTCCTTGACGCCGAGCTCGAGCAGCTCGACGAGGCGGGGGTCGCCGTCACCGTCCCCCTCGTCCGACGGCACCGGCACCGCGTGCCGCCAGGCGAGGTCGAAGTACGCGGTGTAGAGCCGGATCACCAGCGGGTCGCGCAGCAGCACGTACCCGGCCTCGACGTCGTCCCACTCCCCCAGCGCGACGACCGCCGTCTCGCCGAAGACCGCGAACTCGGTCGACGTCGTCGGGAGCACTCGCTGGTCCTCCCCGGCCTCGGCCCAGATGCCGAGCCACCGCTGGCCACCGGGCGTCGTGAGCACGTCGGCGGGGTAGACCGCGCGCTGCGGGTCGCCGCGCTCGATCCGGTCGCGGTTGGCCCGGACGGTGGCCTCGTCGAGCGCCGGCCCCTGGTCGACGGTGAGGACGAAGTTGCGGACCATCCCGCGGCTCTCGGTGAGCAGCCGGTTGACCACCGTCGGGGTGACGGCCGGCGCCAGGGGCTCGGCGCCGGTCTCGCGGGCGCCGAGGCTGCGGCTCGTCGCCGAGGTGAGCAGCCGGGCCGCCTCGTCGAGCTCGCGGCGGCGGGTCTCGACCCGCTCCTGCTCGAGGCGCAGGTGCTGCTCGAGGAGGAGCAGGATGCCGCCGTCGGAGTCGCCGCGGTGCTCCGCCAATGCCCGGTCCTCCCCCTCGCCCACGCGGCGGAGACCCGCTCTGACGTGGCCATTTGCTGCCAGTGGCAGCCAAGTGTCGCACGATCGGGGGCTGCGCAGGCACGATTGGCGGGCGCAGCCGAGGACGCAGGGGACCATCGGGGTGCGCGTTCCGTGGCGAGAGCGGAGCGAGGACGATGTCCCGGTGGTTGTTCCACGGCTGACCGGGGCCCGGGCGCCTGAGCGCCCGGGCCCTCGTCGTGGCCTCGAGGACCAGCGTCCGGCCGGCCGCCGGGACTAGAGACCGAGCTCGCGCGCTCCTGTCGCGCTCGAGGCCCGGAGGAACTCCGCGCAGCGGTGCCGCTCCTCCTCCTCGCCGATCACCCCGGCGGCTCGCGACAGGGCCGCCAGCGCGCGGAGGAACCCCCGGTTCGGGGCGTGCTCCCACGGCACCGGGCCCTGACCCCGCCAGCCGCTGCGACGCAGGGCGTCGAGGCCGCGGTGGTAGCCCGTGCGCGCGTAGGCGTACCCCTCGACCGGCCGGTCGTCGGCGAGGGCGTCCTCGGCGAGCACGGCCCAGGCCAGCGACGACGCCGGGTGCGCGGCGGCCACCTGGTCGGGCGCGACGCCGTCCTCGAGCGGGCGGGCGGCGGGGTCGTCGGGCAGGTGGGTCGGCGGGATGCCGAGCAGGTCGCTGGTGCTCATGGCGCCACGCTAGCCGCCGTCCCGGCCGGGCGTGACACGGGAAACCCCGGGGTCGCACGGGAAGCGTTCCGGTGCGACCCCGGGGTTTCCGGCA
>JACXUW010000413.1 GCA_014763705.1 Micrococcales bacterium
GTTCTGGGCCGTGCGCGGCGGTGGCGGCTCGGTCGGTGTCGTCGTCGCCGTCGAGATCGACCTGCTGCCCTACCCCGACGTCGTCGCCGGCATGCTCCTCTGGGGCCGGGACCGTGCCCCCGAGGTGCTGCGGGCCTGGCGGGAGTGGACCACCGGGCTGCCGGAGTCGGTGACGACCTCGTTGCGGGTCATGAGCTTCCCGCCGCTGCCCGAGCTTCCCCCGTTCCTGTCCGGGCGGGACGTCGTGGTCGTCGACGGCGCCCTCCTCGAGGACGACGAGCGGGCGGCGGCCCTGCTGGCCCCGCTGCGGGCGCTGGAGCCCGAGGTCGACACGATGGGCCGGATGCCGTCCGCGGGTCTGCTGGCCGTGCACATGGACCCGCCGACCCCGGTCCCGGCGGTCGGTGACCACGCGCTGCTCGGGCCGCTCGACGACGCGGCGGACGCGGCGTTCCTCGGGCAGGTCGGGCCGGGGACGCGCTCGGGGCTCATGTTCGCCGAGCTGCGCCACCTCGGTGGTGCCTTCGCCCGCGAGCCCGAGGGTGGCGGCGCGCTGTCCCGGCTGTCGGGGGAGTACGCGATGCTCGCCGTCGCGGTCGCTCCCGAGCCGGGGGCGGTCGTCGCCGGCCGGGCCGCCGCGTTCGCCGTCGTGCGGGCCATGGCCCCGTGGACGGTTCCGGGGCTGGCCCCGACGTTCGCGGAGAACCGGGTCGAGGCCAGCCGCGTCCACGCGGCCGACGTCCTGGCGCGGCTGCACGCCGTGCGCGACCGGGTCGACCCCGACCGGGTGCTGCAGCCCGCGCACTCCCTCTGAACCGCGACGCGTGGCGGGCCGCGCCCCTCAGATGTCCAGCGCGGGCGTGGCCCGCTCGGTCCCGGGCACGGGGGCGAGGTACAGCGTCGAGAGGCGGGCGACCCGGACGGTGACCGAGAACGGCTGGTCGTTCCACGGTGCCGCCTCGGCCTCGAGCACGCTGCCGGCCTGGCTCGGCGACCCGGCCTCGTCGTAGCCGCTCGTGTCGAGGACGACCTCCCACTGACCCGAGCGGGGGACGCCGAGGCGCACCCACTCCTTGTCCTCGCCGCTGTAGTTGACGACCGTCGCGACGACGTCGCCGGTGCCGTCGGCACGCTCGTGGCGCAGGTAGGAGAGCAGGTTGCCGGTGTTGTCGTCGGCGTCGAGCCAGCGGAAGCCCGCCGGCTCGGCGTCGAGCGACCACAGGGCGGGGTGCTCGCGGTAGAGGGTGTTGAGCTGCTTGACGAGGTTGTGCACCCGGAAGTGCGCGGCGTGGTCGAGCAGCCACCACTCGAGGGAGCGGCCGTCGGCCCATTCCTGCGGCTGGGCGAACTCGCAGCCCATGAAGAGCAGCTGCTTGCCCGGGTGGCTCCACATGTACGCGAGGAAGGCGCGCAGCGTCGCCAGCTGCTCGGGCCGCTCGCCGGGGATCTTCGTGAGCAGCGAGCCCTTGCCGTGCACGACCTCGTCGTGGCTGATCGGCAGGACGAAGTTCTCGCTGAAGGCGTACATCAGCGAGAAGGTCAGCAGGTTGTGGTGGTACTGGCGGTGCACCGGCTCCTCGTGGAGGTAGCGCAGCGTGTCGTTCATCCAGCCCATGTTCCACTTGAGCCCGAACCCGAGCCCACCGGCCGACGTCGGCTTCGTGACCCCCGGCCACGAGGTCGACTCCTCGGCGATCGTCACGACACCCGGCACCCGCTTGTACGCGGTGGCGTTCGCCTCCTGGAGCAGCCCGATCGCCTCGAGGTGCTCGCGGCCGCCGTGGACGTTCGGGATCCACTCGCCGTCGCGGCGCGAGTAGTCGAGGTAGAGCATCGAGGCGACGGCGTCGACCCGCAGGCCGTCGACGTGGAACTCCTCGAGCCAGTACACGGCGTTGGCCACGAGGAAGTTGCGCACCTCGAGCCGGCCGAAGTCGAAGACGTGGGTGCCCCAGTCGGGCTGGTCGCCGCGACGGGGGTCCGGGTGCTCGTAGAGGGCCAGCCCGTCGAACCGGGCCAGCGCCCACTCGTCCCGTGGGAAGTGCCCGGGCACCCAGTCGAGGATGACCCCGATGCCCGCCTGGTGGAGGGTGTCGACGAGGTACTTGAAGTCGTCCGGGGTGCCGAACCGGGCGGTCGGGGCGTAGTAGCCGGTCACCTGGTATCCCCACGACGGGCCGTAGGGGTGCTCCATGACGGGCAGGAGCTCCACGTGCGTGAAGCCGAGGTCGGAGACGTAGTTGACGAGGTGCTCGGCGAGCTCGCGGTAGGTCATCCCCTGCCGCCACGAACCGAGGTGCACCTCGTAGACGCTCATCGGGCCGGTGTGCGGGTCGCGCGCGGCCCGCTGCTCCATCCACGCGCTGTCGCCCCACGCGTGCGTGCTGTCGTCGACGACCGAGCCGGTGCGCGGCGGGCACTCGGTGCGCCGGGCCATCGGGTCGGCCTTGGTGCGCACGACGTCGTCGGCGCCGCGGATCTCGTACTTGTAGACGTCGCCCGGGCCGACGCCGGGGACGAACAGCTCCCAGACCCCGCTGCTGCCGATCATCCGCATCGGGTGGACCCGGCCGTCCCAGGAGTTGAAGTCGCCGACGACCCGCACCGCCTTGGCCCGGGGGGCCCAGACGGCGAAGGAGGTGCCGCGCACGGTGCCCATCGGGCCGCTGTACTCGTGCACTCGCGCGCCGAGGACGGTCCACAGCTGCTCGTGCCGGCCCTCGCCGACGAGGTGGAGGTCGACCTCGCCGAGGGTCGGGGCGAAGCGGTAGGGGTCGTCCTGCTCGTGCTCGATGCCGTCCCCCCACGCGACGAGCAGCCGGTAGTCCATCGTCGCCGTGGCGCCCTCCCGCACCGCGCTCCAGACGCCCTCGGCCTCGTGGTCGAGGGTGAGCTCCTCGCCGTCCTCGAACCGCACGCGCACCGACTCGGCCATCGGCTTGAGGACGCGGATGCGCAGGCCGCCGGGCTCGAGGTGCTGACCCAGGAGGTCGTGCGGCTGCTGGTGGCGGCCCTGGACGAGGGCGGCGATGGCGCCGCCGACCTCGGGGCTGGGGGAGGGGCTCACGAGGGGTCTCCTTCGGGTGCGGACGGTCCGACGGGGGAGAAGCGGGCGGTCAGGCGG
>JACXUW010000023.1 GCA_014763705.1 Micrococcales bacterium
CCCGAGGCTCACCGGGACGAGGACTGCGAGGACCGTCAACAGTCGCGCCCGCCGGCGTCCGGGACGCGGGGGAGGCGGGAGGGCATGCCGGGCCGGGGCGTTCGTGGTGCGCATGGAAGAGGTCTCCAGAGGTGTAGTAGTCACACTCTCGCTGAACTGGATCCCCTGTCGTCCTGCGAGGTGCATCACCGGCGTCCTCGGCGCCGGCGTTTCGATAACGGTCAGGTAACGGCTCGACCACGATGACGTGGCGATCTCGGAATGTCCAGTTTGCCCGACGGGTGGATACACCGTCGGTTATCGTCTGAACGGCGGACAGGGACGCCTCATGACGGTGTGCCCATGGTGCGTCCAGCGCGACGAGCCGTCCGCCGACAGGCGTACGGACCCATGACGAGACGGGGCAACTCATGAAGCTCAGCGACGCGTCCCGCCACGCCCCGACCGGCTCCTGGGACGGCCTCGTCGTGATGTGCGCCGGCACGTCGTGGGACGGAGTCTGGTTCCCGGACAAGCACATCGCCAACCGCCTCACGGACTACGCCCCCGTCCTCTATGTGGACCCGCCCATGTCCCTGCTCACCCCGCTGCGCAACCCCCACCTCAAGGCGTCGCTCGCCGGGCCGCGGCTGCGCCTCGTCCGGCCGGGGCTCGCGCGGCTCACGCCCGTCACGACACCGGGCATCAGCCGCCCCGGCCTGAGAGAGCTCTCAAGACTGTCCACGCGGCGGGCGCTCGCGCGGGCCGTGAGGAGCCTCGGCGGGTCGGTCCGCGCCGTCGTCTCGGCGTCGCTCGACGACGTGTTCGGTGTGTGCGGCGAGGACTCGAAGGTCCTCTACGGGACCGACGACTTCGCCGCCGGCGGCGCGCTGATGAACATCTCGGACAGCTGGCTCCGGCATCAGGAGGGCAAGCGGCTCGCGGAGGCGGACGCGGTCGTGGCGATCTCTCCGACCCTCGCCGACCGCTGGCGCGGGCTGGGACACGAGGTGACGATGATCGCCAACGGCTGCGACGCCGACCTGTACGCCGACACCGACTCCGCCCCGTGGCCCGACGACGTCAGCCTCCCGGGTCCCATCGCGGTCTTTGTCGGGCACCTGTCGGAGCGCATCGACCTGCGGATGCTCGAGGCAGTGGCGGACACCGGCGAGTCGGTCCTGTTGGTCGGGCCGCGACAGCAGACGTTCGAGCTCGGCCGCGTCGAGTCCCTGCTCGCCCGGCCGAACGTGCAGTGGGTGGGCCCCAAGCCGTTCGAGTCCCTGCCCTCGTACCTCCGGGTGGGTTCCGTCGGCATCACCCCCTACGCCGACACTGACTTCAACCGGGGCAGCTTTCCCCTCAAGACCCTCGAGTACCTGGCCGCCGGCCGCGCGGCGGTCGTCAGCGACCTGCCGGCGGCCCGCTGGCTGGCGTCCGACGACGTGCACATCGCCGCTGACCCCCGGGCGTTCGCCGACGCCACCGTCGCGGCCCTGCGGGCGCCCGTCGACCCCGCAGCCGTCGAGCGCCGACAGGCCTTCGCCAGGTCCCACAGCTGGGCGGAGCGGGCCAGGGAGTTCGCGACGCTGCTCGGCCTCGCCGACTCCACGCCATGAGCTCGTCGCCGACCGGTGACGCGGAGGCACTCGGCGGGCTGATGCGCAAGGGCCTCGCCTGGAGCTTCCTCAACACCGTGCTCGGGCGGTTCGGCACCGTCCTCGTCGGCATCGCCATCGCTCGCATCCTCACCCGCGAGGACTTCGGCGTCTTCGCGATCGCCCTCGTGGTGCTCAGTGCGACCCTGAGCATCAACGAGCTCGGCGTCTCGGTGGCCATCCTGCGCTGGCAGAAGGACGTCGACAGCATCCAGCCGACCGTGGCCACGCTCTCGGTGGTCACCAGCGGGGTCCTCTACCTCGTCTGCTTCCTCGGCGCCCCCGCGTTCACCCGGCTCATGGGGGACGAGGCCGCCACCGGCGTGGTCCGGCTGCTGTGCGTCGGTGTCCTCGTGGACGCGGTGAGTGCGGTCCCGGCGGCCCGGCTGATCCGGGACTTCCGCCAGCGCACCCGGTTCGTCATCGACACCACGAACTTCGTGGTCTCGACCGTCGTGACACTCAGCCTCGCGCTCGCCGGAGCCGGCGCGTGGAGCCTCGCGTGGGGTCGGCTGTCGGCCAACCTCGTCTCGGCCGCGCTCCTCGTGGCCTGGGCGCCGGGTCACTGGCGGCTCGGGTTCGACCGCGGTCGCGCACGTGAGCTCCTGCGCTTCGGGTTGCCCCTGGCCGGCTCGAACCTCCTCGTCGTGGGCATGGTCAACATCGACAAGGTGGTCACCGGCCACACCCTCGGCACGGTTCTGCTCGGTACGTACGCGCTCGCCTTCAACCTCTCGAGCTGGCCGGTCAACGTGCTGTCGGTGACGGTGCAACCCGTTGCGATCCCCGGTTTCGCCCGTCTGCTCGACGACCTACCACGGCTGCGCGAGGCGTTCACCCGGGGTGTCACGTCCCTGCTCGTGGCGACGCTCCTCGTGAGCGTGCCGCTCGCCGTGCTGGCCGAGCCGGCCATCCGCTTCCTCTACGGCGTCAAGTGGGTCGACGCCGCGCCGGCGCTGACCGGGCTCGCGGTCTTCGGCGCGAGCCGGGTCATGGTCTCGCTCCTCTACGACCTCATGGTCGCCGCGGGCCGCACCCGCCAGGCCCTCGCCGTGCAGGTGGCGTGGTTCGCCACGCTCTTCCCCGCGCTCGTCGTAGGGGCACGACTCGACGGTATCCGGGGGGTGGCCTGGGCCCAGGCGGTCGTCTCGGTGCTCGTCGTGCTCCCGCTGTCGTGGTGGGTGGTCCGCGGCGTCGGCCTGCGCGGCAGGGACCTGGCCCGTCCGCTCGTGCGCCCCCTCCTCGGGGGCGTGGTCCTCGTCGCAGTGTGTCTCGCCGTCCTCGCGACCGGACTGCCGGACCTGGCGACCCTCGCCCTCGCCGGCGTCGTCGGGGGCGCGGCCTACGTCGGCGTCACCTGGCCCACCTGGGCCGTGCTGCTCGGTGAGGTGCGCCGCTCCCGCGGACGCAGGCCCGTCGAGGCGACCTGAGCCCGGGCGTCAGCGGAGCCGACGGGCCGGGTTGCCGGCCCACACCTGGCCGTCCGGGACATCGGCCACGACGACTGCCCCCATCCCGACCAGTGCCTCGCGGCCGACGGTGACCCCCTCGCGCACGACGGATCCTGCCCCCAGGTAGGCACCGTCGCCGACCCGGACGGCGCCGCTGAGCCGGACCCCCGAGGCCACGACGACCCCGGCCCCGAGCTCGTCGTCGTGGGTGAGGACGGTCGCCGGCATCACGACGACGTGCGGCCCGATCCGGACGTCGGCGGTGCACACGACCGAGGCGAGGAGGACCACCCCCGGGGCGAGCTCGACCCGTGGTCCCAGCTGCGCCGATGGATGGACGACCGTCGCCCAGCGCTCCGGAGCGATTCCGATCTCGGCGGGCACCCGGCGTCGGCTCACGAGGTCACGCGGGCTCCCGGTGCACAGCGCGACCGCGGCGTGCGGATGGTCCTCGAGCACGGATCGACCACCGAGCACCGGAACGCCGCCGACCTGCCCGCCGTGCAACGTGCGGTTGTCGTCGACGATCCCGAGGACGCGCCACGTCGGTGCCGCCTCGTTGACGGCCGCGACGGCGCCGAGGGTCTCGCGAGCCAGGCCGCCCGATCCGAACAGCAGGAGGTCACGCACCGGCGCACCCCGGACGGCCCCGGTGGTGACGTAATCCGGCGAACGGGCGCGAGGGATGGTCCATCTGGGCCAGACTAGGGCCCGAGGGCCGCGCAGGGCGGTCGTCCAGACACCTTCGCCCCACGCACGGGGCACGACGAGGGGGAGCACCACCGGATGGCAGACGTCATCGAAGGCAAGCGCATACTCATCACCGGTGGAGCCGGGTTCATCGGGTCGACACTCCTCGGGCGACTCGTCGACCGCAACGAGATCGTGGTCCTCGACAACCTCCGTCGCAACGCGCTCAAGTCCTCACCTCACGCGAACCACGGCAACATCACCATGGTCGAGGGCGACATCCTCGACATCGACACCGTGCGCAAGGCCGCCCGGGGGGTCGACGTCGTCGTCCACGCTGCGGCGATCGCCGGCATCGACACCGTCATCGCCAGCCCCGTCACCACCCTCCGGGTCAACATGCTCGGCTCGGCGAACGTCCTCCAGGCCGCGTCCGAGCTCGACTCGTGCGACCGCGTCGTGTGCATCTCGACCAGCGAGGTGTTCGGTGGCCGGGCGTTCCAGGCCCACGAGAACGACAACGCCGACATCGGCCCGGTCGGCGAGCCCCGGTGGACCTACGCCGTGAGCAAGCTCGCCGAGGAGCACCTGGCCGTCGCGTACTTCCAGGAGCAGTTCCTGCCCACCGTCGTCCTGCGACCGTTCAACGTGTACGGGCCGGGTCAGGTGGGCGAGGGCGCGATGCGCAACTTCCTCCAGCGCGCCCTGGCCGACGAGCCGCTGCTCATCTACGGCGACGGCTCCCAGATCCGGGCCTGGTGCTACGTCGACGACATGGTCGAGGGCATGCTCGCGGCACTGGCGCACCCCAACGCCGTCGGCGAGAGCTTCAACATCGGCAACTCTCGTGCGGTGAGCACCACCCTGGGCCTGGCCGAGACCATCGTGCGGGCCACCGGCTCCCGGAGCGAGATCCACATGGTGCCTCGTCAGTCCGCCGACATCGCGGTCCGGATCCCCAATGTCAGCAAAGCGCTCGACATGATCGGGTTCGAGGCGAAGGTCGGTCTCTACGAGGGGCTGGAGCGCACCGCGGCGTACCTGCGCGCCCGATGATCCGCCTCGCCGTCCCCGCCATCGACGACACCGACGTCGACGCGGTCGGTGAGGTCCTGCGGACGGGCTACCTCGTCCAGGGCCCGTCCGTGGCCGCGCTCGAGGAGCGCGTCCTGCCGCACACCGGCGCCGAGCACCTCGTCATGGTCTCGAGCGGCACCGCTGCCCTCCACCTCGCGCTGCTCGCGCTCGACGTCCGCCCCGGAGACCGCGTCGTCGTCCCCACGTACTCGTGGGTCGCGACCGCGAACGTCGGTGAGGTCTGCGGTGCCGAGGTCGTCTTCGTCGACATCGACCCTCGCACCTTTGCCATGGACCCGGCCGCCCTCGCGGCCGCCCTCGAGCGCCTGCACGGCGACGGCGGCGGACCCGTGCGCGCAGTCATCCCGGTGCACCCCTTCGGGCTGATGGCCGACATGACGGCCATCTCCGAGGTGTGCTCGCGATGGGAGGTCCCGGTCGTCGAGGACGCGGCCTGCGCGCTCGGCGCCACCCAGGACGGCCGGCCGGCAGGCTCGTGGGGGGACATGGGCTGCTTCAGCTTCCATCCGCGCAAGGCGGTCACGACCGGTGAGGGCGGCGGCGTGACCACCGGCGACCCGCGGCTCGACCGCCGGTTGCGTGCCCTGCGCAACCACGGCCTCGACCCCGAGGCGACCGGTCCCGACTTCGTCCTGCCCGGCCTCAACTACCGGATGACGGAGTTCCAGGCCGCGCTCGGGCTCGTGCAGATGGGTCGCTTCGAGGCGCTGCTCGCCGACCGCCGGCGCGGCGCGTCGCGCTACGACGAGCTGTTCGAGGGCACATCGGTGCTCTCTCCCACGGTGCCGGCCGGCTTCGAGCACTCCTACCAGTCCTACGTGGTCCTCCTTCCCGAGGAGGTCGCGCCGCGGCGCGCCCGGCTCATCGCGGCCCTGCGCGAGGAGGGCATCGAGTCCACGATCGGCACGTGGCACATCCCGCTGACCACCTACTGGTCCCAGCGGTACGGGTTCCGTCGTGGGGACTTCCCGACGACCGATGCCGTGTTCGACCGCTCGCTGACCATCCCCCTCGGCGCGCACGTCTCCGCCGAGGACCAGGAGGTCGTCGTCGAGGCCGTCCTGCGTCACTGCCGCTGACGACGTCCGGGCCGCCGGGGCGTCTCCCGCCCCGGCCGAGCCGGCGCCGGCCGGTCAGGGAGCCGGCGGCCGCCCCGCGCCTCCCGACACGGCCGAGGGGCGTCCCGACCGTCCACCGCTGAGCGCCTGCTTGAGCGAGGGCGGAAGGGCGTCGGAGAGGGCTCGTCGGGACGAGCTGCGAGCGGACTCGACGGCGGCGCCCCAGCGCCCGACCATGTCCTTGTCCCGGCTCTCGAGGTAGACGTCCTCGAGCCGACGTGACAGCGCGGTCAGGGCGAAGTCCTCGGTCACCCGCTCGTGACCCCACGTGCCCAGCTCCGCCCGGCGGGCGGGGTCGGCCAGGCCCTCGACGAGTCCGCGCAGGTGGCGGGCGGCGTCGCCCTCGTGGCCCACGCCGAGGAAGCCCCACCACAGGTACTGCTCGTAGGTCGACGGATCGACGACCTCGCTGTACCCGTCGACCCCGAGGACGACGACCGGCTTCGAGGAGGCCATCCCCCGCAGGGCCGACCCCCCCATCCCGAGGACCACGTCGGCCAGCTGGTAGGCGGGCCGGGGGTCGGTCATCGCACCGGTGAGGACGACCGCCTCGCGGCCGACCGCGGCGTTGACCGCCTCGGCCCGTCGCGCGAGGTCGGGGACGCTCTCGCCGTCACCGACGACGACGAGTCGCACCGGGCTCGTCGCCGCGAGGTCACCGACGACGTCGATGGCCAGGCGGATCCCCTCGACCTTGCCGTCCTCGACGAGCCGCGAGACGACGACGAGGTCGAGCACGTCGGCGTGGTCCTCGAGCCCGTGCTCGGTCGCGAAGGTCGCCACGTCCGACGGCTCCTCGTCGGAGGCGACGTCGACCGGCGGTTCGACGACGTGGACCGGCGCCCGCCACCAGGCCGCGGTCGACTGCTGGAGCTGGCGCGTGCCGACGACGAGCGGCACCGAGCGGGGCATCCACCGCGGCACGGCCATCGAGAGGACCGTGAAGACCATGGGCACCCGAAGGGTGCTCAGCGCGCGGAAGGCCGTGAGCGCCTGGCTCCACTCGTAGGAGTGGACGAGGTCGAACCGCTCGGACTCGACGAGGGAGCGCAGGGCGCGCATCCCCTCGGGCGTCGGGCCGTCACCGGTGTCCGGGGCGGCCACGAACTCGAGCCCGCGCTCGTGCACGAGGTCCAGGGACGGGCCCGGGGCACCGTAGACGACGACCTCGTGCCCGAGGTCGCGCACGCCCGCCGCGAGGTCGATGGCGTTGCGCTGGCTCCCCCCGGTCTCGAGCCTGTGGGTGTGGACGAGAATCCTCATGGTCAAGAGTGTGCCTTGCGTCAGGCCGGCTCGTCCGGCACTCGGTAGGTACTGCGCGCCGGGAGCACCTTGGTGCCCGCCGGGACGTTCTTGGTGACGGCACCGCCCATGGCGATGAAGGTGCCGTCGCCGACGGTGACGTGGTCGCGCACCATGGCCAGGGGCCCGACCCAGACGTCCCGTCCGACGACGCTCGAGCCGGCCACGCCACCGAGGCCGATGATGAACGTGCCCTCGCCGAGCTGCACGTTGTGCCCCACGACGCTCAGGTGCCCGACCTTGGCGCCGCGGTGGATCTCGGTGTCCCCGCTGCCTCCCCGGTCGACGACGGCGTTCGCGCCGATCTCGACGTCGTCGTGCAGGTGCACGCCGCCGAGCTGCGGGACCCGGACCACCGTGCCGTCCGGGGCGCGCTCGAAGCTGAAGGCGTGCGACCCGATGACGACGCCCGACTGCAGCCAGACGCGCTCCCCGAGCACGGCGGGTCCGAGGACCTTGGCGCCCGCGTCGAGCCGGGACCCGGACCCGATGGTGACGTCCGGACCCACGTAGCAGAGCGGACCGATCGAGACGTCGTCGGCGATCACCGCGGAGGGGTCGACGACGGCCGACGGATGCACACCCGCGGCCGGCCGCGGGGCCAGGAGCTCGCCGAGGACCAGGGCGTGGGCGAGTCGGGAGCGCGGGGCGACCGCGACGACCCGTGCTCCGGCGAAGTCGGCCGGCGCGTGCCCGCTGTCGGCCTGCAGGAGCACGAGACCCGCCCGCGTGGCCGCCACGTCGTCGGCACCGACCGAGGAGGTGGCGAAGGTGACGGCGTCCGGCTCCGCCGTCGGCAGGGGGGCGGTGCGGCTGATCACGGCGTCGAGGCCCGGGACGCGCTCGACGACCTCGTCGAGCCAGCCGGCCGTGCGCAGGACCTCGAGGCAGCTGCCGATCGTCGTGGTGTTCACGGGACACTCTCCCTTCGGGCGCGGGCGACCCGCGCGTCGTGGGCCAGCGCACCCTCGTGGTCGCGCCAGATCTGTCGGACGGTGCGGTCGAGGTAGGTCCGCGCCGCATCGCCGGCGTGCGGCAGGAGGACCTCGTCGAGGTAGCGCTCGCGGTCCTCGACGTGGCCGTCGAGCCACAGCTCCGGGTGGACGAGGAGCTGGAGGCGGCGCGGCCCACCGGCATCGAGGGCGCCGAGGAGCGTCTCGTCGCGCCAGGCCCGGCAGCTGTCGCTGACGTAGACGAGGTCACCCTGCAGTGCCGGGTCGTGCGGGTGCACGAGCCCGGAGCCGGAACGGAAGAGGTCACCGGAGGTGAGGTGGGGCTGGTGCATGCTGACGCAGCGCACGGGCACCCCCGTCAGCTCCTCCACGGCCCCGACCTCCCGGGCCAGCCGTCGCCGGGCCGCCGAGGGGTCCGCGGGGTAGCCGACGAGGTCGTAGTGCAACCCGACCTCGTGGCCCGCGTCGACGAGCTCCCGGAGCACGGCGACGTTCTCCGCGTACGCGGGGTTGTAGTGCTGGGTGACCATGACGAGGAAGGTGCTGCGCACGCCCAGGGCCGCCTCGGCACGCGCCATCGGCAGGACGGACGGGACGTCGAGGTCGATGTCGTGGCGCAGCAGGACCGTCCGGGTGCCGTCGTCGACGGCGAGCCCGCTCAGGGGGCCCAAGCGGTAGCCGGCCCGCCCGAACCCCTCGAGGAGGTCGCAGTACGCCTCGATGGAGAAGGGCGGCATGCCGGTGTCCTGAGCCCCCACGTCGCCCTCCCTCCGCGTCACGTCAGCCGGTGGTGAACACGACGTCGACCCAGTAGTTCGCCGCCCCGTACGTGTAGACGGGGAAACCGCTGCCGTACCGGTAGACGCCGTTGCCACCGACGCTACCGCTCGACGGCGCCGTGAGGGGCCCTCTCGTGATGGCTGCGGAGGCGAAGACGCCCTGGTCGGCGTAGTAGTGGCCGTTCGGCAGCGAGTACGAGACGACGTACCGGGTTCCGGCGGTCAGCGCGACCGGCTGGGCGAACGTGGCCGTCTGCCACCCCGAGGCCGTCTCGTCGGTGAACGTCACCTGCGCCAGGAGCTGCCCCGTGGTGGACCACAGCGAGCCCACGTGCGTCCCGGTGTTGCCCGCTCCCTTGTAGAAGCGGACACCGGTGGCCTGGCCGGCGGTCGTCGGGACGAACTGGACCCCGACCTCCACGGCCGAGGAGTCACCCGCCGGCGCGCTCGCGGGCGCGTCCGTGTCCGCGAACAGGCTGCACGGACAGCTGCCCTGGCCGGCGGCCGTGGTGAAGGTCCACGTGCGCGGCTGCGCCATGGGTGCACCACTGGCCGAGGTGGCGGTGACCGTGGCCGTGTAGGCAGTCCCCGCCGACAGCGCGGCGGACGGGGTGAAGGTCGCCCGGTGGCTCGTCGCGTCGTAGGTGGTGGTACCGGTCACGGCCGTGGTGCCTCGGGCCAGGGTGAAGACGATGGACTGGCCGTCGACCGGGCGATCGAAGGTCGCGGTCACGGGGTCGGTGACCGCGGCTGTCGTCGACCCGGCGGCGGGCGCCACCGCAGTGACCGTCGGAGCCACGGCCGTGCGCTCGAACACCACGTCGACCCAGTAGTTCGTCGACCCGTAGGTGCTGCCGGGGAACCCGGCACCGATCGAGTACACGCCGTTCCCGCCGGCAGGGTAGTTCGCCGGGGCCGTCAGCGGACCGTACGTCCGGCCGTTGCTCGCGAAGTACCCGCTGTCGTAGGCGTAGTGCCCGTTGGGTGCGTAGTACGACACGATGTACGTCGTCCCGGCGTCGACCGTGACGGGGGTGGAGAACGTGGCCGTCTGCCAGCCGCTGGACGTCTCGCCGCTGAAGGTCACGGTCGCGAGGCGCTGCCCGCTCGTGCTCCACAGGGACCCGGTGTGGGTGCCGGTGTTGCCCGAGCCCTTGTAGAACTTCACGCCGGTCACGCGACCGTCGTCGCTGGGCACGAACTTGACCCCGAGCTCGACGGCCTGTGTGCTGTCGACCGACGGGTTCTGCGGCACCGAGGTCTCCGGCCACAGCGAGCACGGGCAGGTGCCCTCGGGTGTCGACTGCGCCGCTGTCCGGAAGGTCCAGGTCTTCGGCGTCATCCCGGTGCCGTCCTGGCCGGTGGCCCGGGCCGTCGCGGTGTACGAGGTGTTGGCCGCGAACGACGTGGTCGGCACGAAGGTCGCGGTGCGCGTCGTCGTGTCGAAGGTCGTCGCGCCGGGGACGGCGGTGCCACCCGGACCCGTGACGCCGAGCTGGACGCTGGCCGTCGTGACGGGCAGGCTGAAGGTCGCCGTGACCGACGCCGTGGTCGCCACCGAGGAGGCGCCGTCCGCCGGTGACACCGAGGCGCTGAGCACCGGAGCCGACCGGTTGAAGACGACGTCCACCCAGTAGTTGCTCGCCTGGTACGAGCTCGAGGGGAAGCCGGTCCCGGTCGTGTAGACGCCGTTGCCTGCGGAACCGGACGCGGGCGCGGTCAGCGGTCCGTAGGTGCGGGCCGTCGCGAAGTACGAGAGGTCGTACGCGTACCCGCCGTTCGGCGCGTAGTACGAGGCGACGTAGGTCGTCCCCGCGGTCACCGCGACCGGCTGGGCGAAGGTGACCGTCTGCCACCCGGTCGCCGTCTCGTTGCTGAAGGTCGCCGTGGCCAGCTGCACCCCGGAGGTGCTCCACAGCGAGCCGGTGTGCGTGCCGGTGTTGCCCGGGCCCTTGTAGAAACGGACCCCGCTGATCTCACCGTCGGCGGTGGGCACGATGCGCACGCCCAGCTCGTGCGCCGCGGTGGAGGCCGCCGACGGGTTCGTCGGCGTCGTCGTCTCCGGCCACAGCGAGCACGGACAGGTGCCCTCCGGCGCCTGCGGGGACGCCGTCGTGAACGACCAGGTGTACGCGGCCGGCATCGGGTCACCGCCCGCGCTCGTCGCTCGCGCGGCCGCCGTGAAGGTGGTCGCACCCGCGAGCAGGGCCGACGGGGTGAAGGTCGCCGTCCTCGTCGTCGCCGAGTAGGAGACGGTTCCGGGCACGGTGGCGCCGGCGGCCGTCGTCACGGTGAACGTGACGCTCGACGCCTGGACCGCCTGGTTGAACCGCGCGGTGATCGGGGTGTCCGTCGCCACGGATCCGGCGCCGGCCGCGGGCACGGTGGCGGACACCGCCGGCTGGGTCGATCCGGTGAAGACCACGTCGACCCAGTAGTTCGTGCCGTTGTAGGTGCTCTGCGGGAACGCCGAGGAGCCACCGTTGTAGACGCCGTTCCCGCCGTCGACCCCGTTCTGCAGGGCGGTCAACGGTGAGAGCTCCACGCCCTTGGTCACGAAGTACGACGTGTCCCCGGCGTAGTGGCCGTTCGGCGCGTAGTACGAGGCGATGTAGGTCGTCCCGGCGGACACGGCGACCGGGGACGAGAAGGTGAGCGTCTGCCACCCGGACGCCGTCTCGTTCGTGAAGGTGCCGGTCGCGAGGCGCTGACCGGTGCTCGACCACAGCGAGCCGGTGTGCGTCCCGGTGTTGCCCGAGCCCTTGTAGAACTTGACGCCGGTGACGAAGCCGTCCTGGTCGCTGCGGAACTTCAGCCCGACCTCGACGGCGGAGGAGTCGGCGATCGAGGGGTTCGCGGGGACCGTGCTCGAGGGCCAGATGGTGCAGGGGCAGGCGCGGCCCGCGACGGGCACGCTCGAGGTGACGACGGCCGAGAGGTTGGCGCTGTCGTCGCTGGCGCGGACCTTGATCGACGCCGTGCCGCTCGTGGCGGGCGTCCACGGCAGCGACCAGCTGCTCGTGCCCGTCGCCCGCTTCCACGTGGTGCCTCCGTCGACCGAGACCTCGACGCCGGCCACCCGTCCGCCGCCGGAGTCGACGGCGGTGCCGGACAGCGTCGTGGCCGTGCCGACGGTCGCGCCGGTCATCGCGGACACGGTGGCCGTCGGGGCGGTCGTGTCGGTCGTCTTCGTCGCCGCGACGAGGTCGCTCTGCCGGGTCAGCGGCTGGATCCCCATGTCGGCGAACACGTTCACGGTCGCCTGCTGGATGTCCTTGCTCACCGTCTCGGTGCCCGTGTCGTTCGAGTAGCTGTCCAGGCCCCACGACCACTGGGCCGTGCCGGCACCGAAGACGAGGGCTCCGGACGCCGCGCGGTACAGGGTCAGCGAGTGCGTGGCCACGCCGTCACCGAAGGTGCTCCCGTAGTCCTGGAGGTGGTACTGGCCCACGAGGTCGACCGTGCTGGAGGACATGGCGATGGCACCGGCGGGCCGGAACCCGTTGTCCACGTCCTCGTCCCACTCGTAGCCCAGGGTGCCGTTCGCGAAGGTCTTGGTCTGGCCCGTCGTCAGCGCGGCGACCGACGTGTTGCGCCAGAAGCGCAGCTTCGAGTAGTCGGCCGGGACCTTGATGGCGTCCTCACGGAACCCGTTGACGGTGAACAGCTGCCCGGTCAGCGCGTTCTGCGGTCGTCCCCCGTCCTTCGGGGGGCTGAAGCGAGGGTCCATCCACGTCCCGGTCCACTCGCTCGAGGGGTCGATGACAGCGTTGGCGTGCGTCTCCTTGTAGCAGACCAGCGTGCGGTACGCGGTGGCACTGCCGTCGACGCTCGCCTCGTAGCGCACCTTCCAGTAGACCTCGTTGCCGCTGAGGAAGGCGAGGTTGACGCCCGCGTCCCGGGCGGCCTCCACCTTCGCCCGCTGCTGCCCGGACCAGTACTCGTCGTGACCCGAGGAGATGAACAGCTTGTGGTTGGTCAGGAGGTTGCCGTACCGGTCGGCGTCCACTCCGCTGATGTAGCTCATGTCGTAGCCGTTGCGCTCCATCCAGCGGATGAAGGGGTACTCGGTGCGCAGCGGGGCCTCGAGGGCGGTGACGTCGGCGAGCGGCCGGTTGAAGCTCACCGCGTACGCGCGGCCCGCCGGGGCGGTTCCGCTGTAGAGGCTGTTGCCGCCGTAGGTGTTGTACGCCTGCCAGGTGGTGTCCGAGGTCTGGAGGACCACATCGGAGTGGCTCGCGTCGTTGCGCACCACGAAGGGGATGGCGTTCTCGTCGCCGGTGCTCGGGTTCTGGATGACCGCCCAGTACAACCCGGAGACCGCGGTGGACGGCACGGCCCACGACGCGGACACCGACCAGTTGCCGCAGTCGATCAGCCCGGTCGAGGCGACGGTGACGCACGCCGGCTGGTTGCGGGCCGTCGTCGGCGTCACCGTCGTCATGAGCCGGCCACCGGCGCCGCCGTACCAACCGAGGCGGTAGATCTTCATGGTGAACGCGGAGAAGGTCGTGTCCACCTTGAACTGCACGGTCTGGCCGACGTTGACGCTGCTCTGGGTGGCGAAGCCCGTGAGGTTGTCACTGGGGTAGCTGATCTCCCAGTCGGTGGTCCCCGTCTTCGTGTTCTCGCAGGCGACGGCGTTCGCCGTCGTGCACGGGTCGGCCGCGTGGGCAACCGTGGCGGGGAGGATCCCGACGAGCAACGCCATCGAGGCGAGGGTCCCGACGATGCGACGGGTCCAGGGGCGGGACTTCGGGGTGCTGCTCATGAGTCGTCCTTCTCGTTGCGACGTGCCACCACGTCGTGCCAGGGGTGCGCCATCGGGCAGGTGGGCATCGCTCAGTCGCCGCCGAACAGGTCGCGGGTGTAGACGCGCTCGAGGACGTCCTCGAGCTCGGGGGTGACGCGGTTGGCGACGATGACGTCGGAGCGGGCCTTGAGCTCCTCGAGCGAGACCACCGGGGACCCGTAGAAGGAGGTGTCGGGCAGCTCGGGCTCGTGGACGAGGACCTCGACGCCCTTGGCCTTGAGCCGCTTCATGACGCCCTGGATGCTGCTGCTGCGGTAGTTGTCCGAGCCGGCCTTCATGATGAGGCGGTGGATCCCGACGACCTTCGGGCGGCGGGCGAGGATGTCGCGGGCGACGAAGTCCTTGCGGGTCGTGTTGGCGTCGACGATGGCGCTGATGAGTGCCTGGGGCACGTCGGCGTAGTTGGCGAGGAGCTGCTTGGTGTCCTTGGGCAGGCAGTAGCCGCCGTAGCCGAAGCTCGGGTTGTTGTAGTGGGTGCCGATGCGCGGGTCGAGACCGACGCCGTCGATGATCTGGCGGGTGTCGAGGCCGTGGGTCGCGGCGTAGGTGTCGAGCTCGTTGAAGTACGCGACGCGCATCGCGAGGTAGGTGTTGGCGAAGAGCTTGATCGCCTCGGCCTCGGTGGGGTCGGTGAGCAGGAGGGGGACGTCGGTGTCCTCGGCCGCGCCCGCGAGGAGGGCGCCGAAGAGCTCGCCCTGCGGCCCGCGGTCGCCGACGACGATCCGGGAGGGGTGGAGGTTGTCGTGCAGCGCCCGGCCCTCGCGCAGGAACTCCGGGGAGAAGATGACCCGCTCGGTGCCCAGCCGCTCGCGCAGGCCGCGGGTGAAGCCGACGGGCACCGTCGACTTGATGACCGAGACCGCGCGGGGCTCGATGCGCCGCACGTCACCGACGACCTGCTCGACACTGCTGGTGTCGAAGTAGTTCGAGCGCTCGTCGTAGTTGGTGGGGGTGGCGACGACGACGAAGTCGGCCCCTGTGTAGGCCTTGTCGCGGTCGTCGGTCAGCTCGAGGATCAGCTCCCCGGACGCGAGGTGGGCCTCGATGTCCGGGTCGGCGATGGGGCTGCGCCCGGCCCGGAGCATCTCGATGCGCGAGGAGTCGATGTCGTAGGCGACGACGTCGTGCTTGCGGGCGAGGAGGACGGCCATGGACAGCCCGACGTACGACGTGCCGACCACGCAGATGCGCAGGCCTGTGGTGCTGATCATCCGATCCTCCGGGGTGCGGCCGCGGCGCGCGGCATGACGAACGGTGTGCGGTCGGGCCGGCGACCGCGGGGGGTCGCGGAGCCGGAGGGGGTCAGGCGCATGGTCACCCGGCTCGAGGCGCCGACGGTCGCCCGGGCCGCGCGGAGCAGGTCGTCGGCCGTCAGCTCGTCCGCCTCACGGGAGACGGCGATCCCGCGGTCGGCGAGGTGGCCGCAGATCATCGCCTGATGGTCGTCGATGTGCTCGCCGAAGCCGGTGCGGCGCGGGACGAGCACGGGCACCCGCCCGGCGTCGAGGGCCATCAGGGCCGAGCCGATCCCGCCGTGCGCGATGACGAGGTCGGCTTCACGCACGGCCGCGCGCAGCTTGTCCGCGGGCACCTGCACGTGACCGTCGACACCGAGACCGGTGACGTCGGTCGCGCCGACCTGCCAGAGCACCTCGGCATCCGGCGCACAGACCTGCGGTAGCAGGTGGGCGAGCCGCTCGACGGCGCGCCGGAACCCGTAGTCCGGCATCGTCCCGAGGGTGACGACCACGCGCCGGGGTGCGTCGGTCCGCCGGCTCGGGTCCGGCACGCCGGGGACGAAGGCGTCGAAGAGCGACCCGCAGTAGGTCCAGCGCTCGTCGGCCCAGGAGGGGTACTGCGTGAACAGCCGGGTACCGGGGATCGCAGCGACGAGCCGGCCGGTGAGGCTCGGCCCGAGTGAGCGGGCCGCGCTCTCGATGTAGTAGCGGGGCAGGCGCCGCGCCGCCGCGGCGACGAAGAAGGGCAGGGCGATCCCGGCTCCGGTGGAGACGACGGCCCGGTACCCACCCTGCTTGAGGAGCCGTCGGGCTGCGGGGGCCGCCCGGAGCGCCGCGCCGAGGTCGCGCGGGCGGATGTAGTCGACGTGGTGGACCGTCTCCCCGCGCAGCAGCGCCCGGGACTGGTTGCCGTCGAAGGTCACCCACTCGGTCGGACCGAGGGCGTCCGGTCCGAGCCGGTCACGCAGCCGGAGGAGCTGCTCGAGGTGACCACCGGTGGAGGCCACGAGCAGCGTGGGCCCGTCACCGGGGCCGAGGGAGGCGCCACGGTCGGGACGCAGGTCGGTGTGCTCGAGCGTGACGGCGGCCATCAGTAGGCCCCCCGCCCCTGGAGCACGGCTCGGACGGTGCGCACGAGGATCTGCCCGTCGAGCGCGAGCGACCAGTTGTCCACGTACCAGAGGTCGAGTCGCACGGAGTCGATCCAGGACAGGTCGCTGCGGCCCGACACCTGCCAGAGACCGGTCATCCCCGGCCGGACCCGCAGGCGGCGCACCGCGTCGCTCTCGTAGCCGTCGACCTCGCGCGGCAGCGGGGGCCGGGGGCCGACGAGCGACATCTCGCCGCGGACGACGTTGACCAGCTGCGGCAGCTCGTCGAGGGAGAAGCGCCGCAGGACGGACCCGACCCGGGTGACCCGGGGGTCGCGGCGCAGCTTGAAGAGCACCTCGTTCCCGTCGTGGGCCTCGGCGAGCGGCGTGAGCCGCGTCTCGGCATCGGTGACCATCGTGCGGAACTTGAGGATCGGGAACAGCCGCCCGGCCTCGCCCACCCGCTCCTGCCGGAAGAAGGCCGGGCCCGCGCTGTCGAGGCGGACGAGCAGCGCGATGCCGAGGATGACGGGGGACAGCAGGATGAGCGCGACGAGCGCGGCGGCCCGGTCGACCCAGAGCTTGATCCGGTAGTGCACTCCGCTGGAGACCGGGCGCTCGAGGTGGAGCATCGGCAGCCCCGAGGCACGGCGCAGGCTCAGCCGGGGACCTGCGACGTCGACGATGCCGGGGGCGATCAGCAGCTCGACGTCGCGCTGCTCGAGCGCCCACCCGAGGCGGCGGAGTGCGTGGCCGGAGATGGTGGGGCTGCTGGCCACCGCCACCACGTCGGCCCCGACGCGGTCGACGGCCTCGAGGGTGGCCTCTTCGGTACCCAGGACCCGGACCCGAGGACCGTTGTCGGAGAACAGGATCGGGTCCTCCGGGTCGGTGACGCACACACCGGCGACGGACAGCCCGGTCGTGGCGGGGTCCTCGTGGATGTGCTGGGCGGCGTCGAGCACCGCTCGCGCGCCCCCGACGAGGACGACGGACCGGAGGCACTCGCCGTCGCGTCGTCGGGTGGCGAGCCGGCTGCGCAGCGCGTAGCGCGTCAGCACCGTGCCACCGACCATCAGTGGCACGGAGAAGAGCAGCACCCCGCGGGAGAACTCGAGTCGCAGCGCGAACGAGACGAACGCGACGACCGCGACGAGGGTGACCCCCGCGCCGGCCACGGCCCGGTACTCGTCCGTGCCCGCCCCCACGTACCGCAGGGCGTACGCCCCGCGGTTCGCGAGGGCGGCGAGCCAGACGCCGATGACGACGAGGACGGTCGTGTACATGACCGTGGACGAGCCCCAGAGGGCCGCCTCCTCACCGAAGAGCGCCGTGCGGAGCCCGAGCCCGAGAAGGAGCGTGGCTCCCGCGACGGCGACGTCCGTCGCCACCATCTCGAGGCGATAGCGGCGCTCCCACGTCGCCAGCGCCCGGCTGACCGGGGCGTGGCCGTAGTCGGCCAGATTGATGTGCGCGTGACCGCGCGGTGGCGCGAAAGAGCGCGCACCAATCCCCTGCAATGTGCTCATCGAACCGTCGATCCCTGCAATCGATGGAATTCAAGGAGACTTGTTCCGCCGGCCCCGGTGGGGTCGCCGGGTATCCCTGCTGATACTCGGCGGACCGGGTATCGACCACCTCCGGCCCTGCTTCCTTCGGCGGTCGGGGCCCACTATAGGCGGGGTCCCACTCTTCGCGTAAGCGATTCGGAGAAATCGTCGCGGCCGAGCGGAAGACCACGTCGACGACTTGGCACAATGTCCCGGTGAGCGACGAGACCGGGGCCAAGAAGTCACGCGCGGCGCGGTCCCGGATGACCGGCCGCGAGCGGCGCGAGCAGCTCGTCGGGGTGGGGCGCAAGCACTTCGCCGACCGCGGCTTCGAGGGCGCGACGATCGAGGAGATCGCGGCCTCGGCCGGTGTCTCCAAGCCGGTCGTCTACGAGCACTTCGGCGGCAAGGAGGGCCTCTACGCCGTCGTCGTCGACCGCGAGATCGAGGCGCTGCTCCAGGGCGTCACCTCGGCCCTGGACTCCGGCGGCACCTCCCGGCAGCTCATCGAGCGCGCCGCCCTGGCCCTCCTCGACTACGTCGAGTACAACTCCGACGGCTTCCGGATCCTGGTGCGGGACAGCCCTCCCGGGCAGGCCACGGGGTCCTTCGCCAGCCTCATGAGCGACATCTCGTCCCAGGTCGACCACATCCTCGCCGCGCAGTTCAAGCACCACAAGCTCGACCCGAAGGCCGCTCCGATGTACGCGCAGATGCTCGTCGGGATGATCGCGCTCACCGGGCAGTGGTGGCTGGACAACCGGAAGTTCAAGAAGCAGGAGGTGGCGGCGCACGTCGTCAACCTCGCGTGGAACGGGCTGACCGGGCTCGAGCCGAGGCCGACGCTCACCCCGGAGACCCTCGCGGCCGAGTGAGCCGTCGCGCCGCTCAGTCGGTGCGGTGCGCGACGGCGAAGACCCGGCGGAACGGGAAGAGCACCCCGGCCGACGTCCGCGGGTAGGCCTCGAGCAGCGCCGCGCCGTACGGCTCGAGGAACGCCGCCCGCTCCTCGTCGTCCTCGAGCAGGTCGAGGACCGGCCGCAGCCCCGTCGCCGAGACCCAGGTGAGGACGGGGTTCTCGTCCTCGGCGTCCGGGTCGAGCACGTGGACGTAGGTGGTCTCCCAGGCGTCGACCTCGCAGCCGAGCCGGGCGAGCAGCCGCAGGTAGGTCGCGGGCTCGCCGACCGGGGGCACGTCGAGCGCGGCGGTCAGCTCACCCGCGCGCGGGTGCGCCTCGGCGGTCTCGCGCATCAGCCGGTGGCTGGGGGCGTCGAAGTTGCCCGGCACCTGGAGCGCG
>JACXUW010000414.1 GCA_014763705.1 Micrococcales bacterium
CGTCGGCACCCACCGTGGCCGCCGCCACAGCCCGACCCGGCCGCCCGGACGCTCCTCGTCTCGCTCAGCGGTCCGGACCGGCCGGGGGTCACGAGCACCGTCTTCGCGGCGGCGGCCACGGTGGGTGCCGACGTGCTCGACCTCGAGCAGATCGTCGTGCGCGGTCACCTCGTCCTCTCGGTCCTCCTCGCCCCGGGGCGGGACGAGAACGTCCTCACCGACCGGCTGACCCGCGCCGGCGAGGCCATGGGGATGCACGTCCAGCTCGTCGCCGGGCAGGGCGACAACGCCCGTCGGCGCACCGGCCGGGCCGCGGTCGTCGTCATGGCCGCGCCGCTGGAGACGAGGCACGTCGCGGCGGTGGCCGAGGCGGTGGCGGCGCACGGCGCCAACATCGACCGCATCCGCCGGCTCTCGCGTTGGCCGGTGACGACGGTGGAGCTCGACGTGTCCGGCGCGGACGTCACCCGGCTGCGGCGCGACCTCGCCCTCGTGTCGGCGTCGTCCGGCTGCGACGTCGCGGTGGCGCCGGCGGGGCTGGCGCGGCGGGGCGGCCGGCTCGTCGTCATGGACGTCGACTCGACCCTCGTCCAGGACGAGGTCATCGAGCTCATCGCGCGGCACGCCGGCACCGAGGACGAGGTCGCCGCGGTCACCGAGCGGGCGATGCGCGGCGAGCTCGACTTCGCCGAGAGCCTCCACGCGCGGGTCGCCACCCTCGCCGGGCTGCCCGTCGGGGTGCTCGACGACGTGCGCGCGGCGGTGCGGCTGACGCCCGGCGCCCGCACCCTCGTGCGCACCCTGAAGTCCCTCGGCTTCACGGTCGCGCTCGTGTCCGGCGGCTTCGCCGAGGTCGTCGAGCCGATCGGGGCCGAGCTCGGGGTCGACCACGTCCGCGCCAACCGCCTCGAGGTGGTCGACGGCCGGCTGACCGGGCGGGTCGTCGGCGACGTCGTCGACCGTGCCGGGAAGGCCTCCGCCCTGCGCGAGTTCGCCGCGCTCGAGGGGCTGCCCCTCAGCCGGACAGTGGCCATCGGGGACGGCGCCAACGACCTCGACATGCTCGGCGCCGCCGGCCTCGGGGTGGCCTTCAACGCCAAGCCGGTCGTCCGGGAGCAGGCCGACACGGCCGTCACCGTGCCCTACCTCGACACGGTGCTCTTCCTCCTCGGCGTCAGCCGCGAGGAGATCGAGGACGCGGAGACCGCGGAACCGCGCGAGGGCTGAGGCTCACGCGCCGACCGCGTGGTACCCGCCGTCGACGTGGACGATCTCGCCGGTCGTGGCCGGGAACCAGTCCGAGAGCAGGGCGACGCAGGCGCGGGCGGCCGGTTCGGCGTCCCGGACGTCCCAGCCCAGCGGGGCCCGGCCGCCCCAGGCCTCCTCGAACTGCTCGAAGCCCGGGATGGACTTGGCGGCCGTGGTCCGGATCGGGCCGGCGGAGACGAGGTTGCAGCGGATGCCCCGGGGCCCCATGTCACGCGCGAGGTAGCGGTTCGTCGACTCGAACGCGGCCTTGGCCACCCCCATCCAGTCGTAGACCGGCCAGGCGTACTTCGCGTCGAAGGTGAGACCCACGACCGAACCGCCCTCGGACATCAGCGGCAGGGCCGCCTTCGTCAGCGACTGGAGCGAGAACGCCGAGATCTGGACGGCGGTCGAGACGTCCTCCCACGTGGCGTCCATGAAGGTGAAGGCGCCCTGCGGGGCGAAGCCGATGGAGTGCACGACGCCGTCGAGGTGGTCGACGTGCTCGCGCACGCGGTCGGCGAGGGCCGCGAGGTCGTCGTCGCTCGCGACGTCGAGCTCGACGACCGGAGCCGGCTTCGGCAGGCGGCGCGCGATGGCCGTCGTGATCTTCGTCGTCCGGCCGAAGGAGGTGAGCACCACCTCGGCGCCCTGCTCCTGCGCCAGCCGCGCGACGTGGAAGGCGATCGAGGAGTCCATGAGGACACCGGTGACGAGCAGCTTCTTGCCCTCGAGCAGCATGTCTGGCCTTTCGGGTGGGGAGGTCGGAGGTCGGGGCCGGGTGGTCGGCGGGTCAGTGGCCCATGCCGAGGCCGCCGTCGACGGGGATGACGGCGCCGGAGACGTAGGCAGCCTCGGGGCTCGCGAGGAAGCGGACGACGCCGGCGACCTCGTCGGTCGTCGCGAACCGCCCGGCCGGGATGGCCGCCTTGTACGTCTTCTGGGTGTCCTCGGGCAGCGCGGCGGTCATGTCGGTCTCGATGAAGCCCGGCGCGACGACGTTCGCGGTGATCCCCCGGCCGCCGAGCTCGCGGGTGACCGAGCGGGCCAGGCCGACGAGGCCGGCCTTGCTCGCGGCGTAGTTCGCCTGCCCCGGCCCCCCGTACAGGCCGACCACGCTCGAGACGAGGATGATCCGCCCGCGCCGCAACCGGATCATGCCCTTGCTGGCCCGTCGCACGCAGCGGAAGGCGCCGGTGAGGTTGGTCTCGAGGACCGCGTCCCAGTCCTCGTCGCCCATCCGCATCAGCAGGCCGTCCTTGGTGATGCCGGCGTTCGCCACGAGCACCTCGACCGGACCGCCGAGCTTCTCCTCGGCCTCGGTGAACGCGGCGTCGACCGACGCGGTGTCCGTCACGTCGCAGCGCACACCGAGCAGCCCCTCGGGCGGTTCGCCGCTGCGGTGGGTGACGACGACGCGGTCGCCGGCCTCGGCGAAGGACCTCGCGATGGCCAGGCCGATGCCTCGGTTGCCGCCGGTGACGAGCACGGTGCGGGGGTCGCTCATGCTGTCGAACCTAGTGGACTACCCGGCGGTAGCCGGACACGGCCGGACGTATGGTGGACGGGTGCCCACGACCCGCCAGCAGCAGCCCGCCGCCCAGTCGGTGACGACCGCTGCCGAGTCGCGCGAGGCCGACCAGAGGCACCGGATGAAGCAGTACCTGGTCACCATGTCGATCCGGACCGTGTGCTTCGTCCTCACCATCGTCGTCGACGAGTGGTACCGCTGGGTGTTCGCCGCCGCGGCCGTCTTCCTGCCCTTCGTCGCCGTCGTCGCCGCGAACGCGGTCGCCCCGCGGGTGCGCGCCGTGCCCCGGTCACCCCCGCCGTCGACCCCACGCCGCGGATCACGGACCACGCCGCCACGTAC
>JACXUW010000415.1 GCA_014763705.1 Micrococcales bacterium
TACCACCTGCCGGTCGGTACCCTGGCCGTCCTCGTCGCGCTGGCCCACCCGTTCGTTCCGGCCGCCGGCTGGCTGATGGTCCACCTCGTCCTGCTCGGGGCGATGACCCACTCGGCGATGGTCTGGAGCACGCACTTCACCCAAGCCCTGCTCAAGACACCCGAGTCCCTCGACGACCGGTCTCGTCAGAACCGACGCATCCTGGTCCTGCTCGTCGGCGCCGCGGCGGTGCTCGTCGGCGTGCCCACCGGGGCGTGGGAGCTCACCGTGCTCGGCGCGAGCGGGGTGGCCCTCGCCGTCTCGCTGCACGGGCGGGCACTCTGGCGCCGCCTGCGGCACGCGCTGCCCGGCCGCTTCCGCATCACCGTGCACTACTACCTCACCGCTGCGGCCTGCGTGCCGGTCGGCGCCGGGTTGGGTGCGTGGCTGGCGCGCGGCCTCGACGACGAGTGGCACGGCCGCGTCCTCGTCGCGCACTCGATGACGATGGTCCTCGGCTGGCTGGGACTCACCGTCACCGGCACCCTCGTCACGCTCTGGCCGACGATGCTCCGCACCCGGATGGACGACCGGGCCGAGCAGCTGGCCCGTCGAGCCCTGCCGGTGCTCGGGGTCGCGGTGGCCGTCGTGGCGGGAGGCGCCGTGGCCGGCTCGAGACCGCTGGCGGTCCTCGGGCTGGCGGGCTACCTCGCCGGGCTGGTGTGGTGGGGGCGCGCGCTGCTCGCCCCCGCCCGGCAGGCGCCGCCACGCACGGTGGCCACGGTGTCGGTCACCGCCGCCCTGGGATGGGGTCTCGTCGCGCTGGGCATGCTCGGGACCCGGGTGGTTCGAGCCCAGGGCTGGGCCGACGTCGCCGCCGACTACGACACGGTGGCCGCGGTGCTCGCGGTGGGGTTCGCCGCGCAGCTGCTCTCGGGCGCACTGTCGCACCTCATCCCCGTCGTGCTCGGCGGCGGACCCTCGGTGGTGCGCGCGGCGTCCGGACGGTTCGAGCGGGCTTGGGCAGCAAGGGTCCTCATCGTCAACGTCGGACTGGTCGTGTGCCTGTTGCCCGTCCCCGGAGCGGTCCGGGTGGCCGTGTCCGTCGTCGTGCTGGCCGCCCTCGCGGTCTTCGTCCCGCTCCTGCTCTCCGCCGTGCGTGCCGCGGTCGCCGCCCGGCGGGCCCTGCTGGCCGGGCTGGGCGCCGCGCCGTCGCCTGCCGCGCCCCTCCCCGCGCACCGCGCTGCGGTCCCGACATCCCAGCTGGTCGCGGGGGTGGCCGTCCTCGCACTGGCCGTCTCCCTCGGCGTCGCTGCCGACCCGGCCGCCGCCGGCCTCTCGCCCGGCGGCGGTTCCGTGGGCGTCGCCGCGTCCGGGCTGCGCGCCGGTGCCGCCGACGCCACCCCGACCGGGCGCACCACGCGCGTGCGGGTCGAGGCGCACGACATGTCGTACGTCCCGGCGAGCATCGACGTCCCGCGCGGCGACCGCCTCGTCATCGACCTCGTCAACACCGACGAGGGCTCACCCCACGACCTGACCTTCGGCGGCGGCGTCGCCACCCGCCGGGTGATGCCCGGTCACTCGGCCACCCTCGACGCCGGCGTCGTCACCGCCAGTGCCGAGGGCTGGTGCTCGGTCGTCGGGCACCGGCAGATGGGCATGGTCCTCCACGTCCGCGTGGAGGGCGGTACCGGGGGCACGACGGCCTCGGCCCGCCCCGGTTCGCCCGAGCGACCTCTCGCCGTGGACCTCTCCCGACCGTTCGGTGACGCGTTCCGAGCCGTCGACGCGGCCCTGCCACCGCTGACCTCGGAGCGGGTCCACCGGGTGACGCTCCAGGTCGAGGAGGTCGAGCTCGAGGTCGCGCCCGGGGTGCGGCAGAAGCGGTGGACCTATGGCGGGTCGGTCCCCGGCCCCACCCTGCACGGCCGGGTCGGCGACACCTTCGTGGTCACCCTCGTCAACCGCGCCGGCATGGGCCACTCCGTCGACTTCCACGCCGGTGAGAGCGTCCCCGACGAGGTGATGCGCACCATCCCCCCGGGAGCCTCGCTCACCTTCCGGTTCACCGCCACCCGCGCGGGCATCTGGATGTACCACTGCTCGACGATGCCGATGAGCGCTCACATCGCGGCGGGGATGCACGGCGCCGTCGTCATCGAACCGGACGGCCTGGCCGCCGTCGACCGCAGCTACCTCCTCGTGCAGTCCGAGGTCTACCTCGCCGGTGACGGACGGAGCACGGCCGCCGACGTCGACGCCGCGGCGGCCGCCGCCGACGCCCCGAGCCTCGTCGTGTTCAACGGTGTCGCCGACCAGTACCTCGCCCGACCCCTCGCGGCGCGGGCGGGCGAACGGGTCCGGGTATGGGTGCTCGCCGCCGGTCCGAACCGGGGCAGCGCGTTCCACGTCGTCGGAGCCCAGTTCGACACGGTGTGGAAGGAGGGCACCTACCTCCTCGACCACGGCCGCGGCCCCCTCGGCGACACGGCCGGGGGGTCGCAGGTCCTCGACCTGGGTGTGGCCCAGGGCGGGTTCGTCGAGCTGACGGCCGGACGTCCGGGGCGCTACCCCTTCGTCACCCACGTGATGGCCGACGCCGAGCGCGGCGCCCGGGGACTGCTCACCGTCACCCCGTGAGCCGCGACGTCCGCGAGCCCGTGGCCCCCGACCCGCCGACACCCCGAACCGCGGGGACGCACGATGGTTAGTATTTGCGCATGCACGCAAATGTCGAACCACCGGTGTGGGGCGAGGACGTCGTCACCCTCGCGGTCGAGGTCCTCCGGATGCTGGCGGACCCCACGCGCCTGCAGCTGGCCGGGCTGCTCCTCGACGACGAGCGGTCGGTGACCGAGCTCGCCGAGGCCCTCGAGCGCCCCGTGCCCGCGGTGTCACAGCACCTCGCCAAGCTGCGGCTCGCCCGACTGGTGACCTCGCGGCGTCAGGGACAGACCGTGCTGTACCGGGTCGAGAACGGGCACGTGCGCCAGCTCGTCGTCGACACCGTCGGGCACGTCGAGCACCTGCTCGACCGGGCGCCGGCCGACCACCGCGTCGACGGTGCCGCCCGATGAGCCACACGCTGCGGCGGGACGCACCCCACGACCACGACCACGACCACGACCACGAC
>JACXUW010000416.1 GCA_014763705.1 Micrococcales bacterium
GTCCTCGAGGGGGCCGAGGAGCGGGAGGTCGGCGTCGGTGGCGGGGCGGACGGTCATCCGCCGACGGTGGCGCCTGCCGGGGCCCCGGGGCAACCGGGTTTCAGGCGAGGGTCGGCTTGACCTCGGCGATCCGGGCGAGCAGGCCGTTGACGAAGCGCGGGCTGTCGTCGGTGGAGAGCTCGGTGGCCAGAGCGACCCACTCGCTGATCGCGACGTTCTCGGGGACGTCCGGGGAGTAGAGGACCTCCCACGCGCCGAGCCGCAGGATGCTGCGGTCGACGGCGGGCATCCGCGGCAGCGACCAGCCCTGCGAGTACGTCGTGATCAGCTCGTCGAGCTGGTCACGACGCTCGGAGACCCCGGTGACGAGGTCGGCGGTCAGCTCGGCCAGCGGGTGCTCGGTGACCGGCTTCGCGAGCCGGTCACGGAGCAGGTCCGCGGCGTCGACGCCCCGCTGCTCGGCCTCGAACAGCAGGTCGAGGGCGCGCTTGCGGGCCTTGGTGCGGGCGGCCACGGGTCAGTTGACCCGGCCGAGGTAGGAGCCGTCGCGGGTGTCGACCTTGATCTTGGTGCCCTGCTCGAGGAAGAGCGGCACGGCGATCTCGGCGCCGGTCTCGAGGGTCGCGGGCTTGGTGCCGCCCGTCGAGCGGTCGCCCTGCAGGCCCGGCTCGGTGTAGGTGATCTCGAGGACGACCGAGGCCGGGAGCTCGATGTAGAGGACGGCGCCGTCGTGGCGGGCGACGACGGCGTCCTGGTTCTCCATCATGTACTTCGCGGCGTCGCCGACGACCTCCGGGCTCACCGGGAGCTGGTCGTAGGTGTCGGGGTCCATGAAGATGAAGTCGGTGCCGTCGTTGTAGAGGTACTGCATGGTCCGCTTGTCGACGTTCGCCGTCTCGACCTTGACGCCCGCGTTGAAGGTCTTGTCGACGACCTTGCCGGACAGCACGTTCTTCAGCTTCGTGCGCACGAAGGCCGGGCCCTTGCCGGGCTTGACGTGCTGGAACTCCACGACGGACCACAGCTGGCCCTCGAGGTTGAGGACGAGGCCGTTCTTCAGGTCGTTGGTCGATGCCACGGGTCGATGTCTCTCTCGTGTCTCGGTAGGAGGCGCCCCCAGGGCGCGCGTCAGCCCCGTGAGGGGCCGGGGATCAGCGGCCATCGTACCGTCCCGGGCGCCTACCTCCGGACGCCGCCGGGGTCACGCGCCGGCACGCTGGTCCTGGCTCTGGTCCGATCCGCCAGCTCTGGTCCGGTCCGCGGGCTCTGGTCCGGTCCGCCGGCTCTGGTCCGGTCCGCCGGCTCTGGTCCGGTCCGCCGGGTGGCGGTGACTTCTCGCCGCCACCCGGGGATCCCGACCAGAGCCGGCCGAGGTCAGGCGGCCGGACGACGAGCGAGGTCGACCCAGACCGGCCGCGGCACCGGTCGGATGCCCTGCTCGGCGAGGACGCGGGCCATCGGGGTCACCTCGACGACGTCACGCCACACCCGCCTGGCCAACCGGGAGCACCGACGGATCCGGTCCTCACGACGCTTCTCCGCCCACAGCACCCGCTCGGCGGTCTCGACGTCGGTGCCGTCGGGCACCGCGTACTTGCGGCGCCCGTCGAACTCCCCCACGACCCCGGGCCACCCGAAGTCGCCCTGCCCGAACGGCCCGTCCTCGTCCTCGAGGGGGACTTGGAGGTCCGGGCGAGGCAGATCGAGCTGGAACATCCTGGCCCTCGAGAAGCTCTCGCCGGCGGACATCGCGCGAGCGTCCGCCAGGGCGGCGACCACCTGCGCGGCGGGGCGACCCCGAACCCGTGGAGCGACCGCCGCAGCGGCCCGGGCGAGGTCATGGCTCGAGCAGAGGCCATGACGGAGCGCGTGGTCGGCGGCACACAGGGCTGTCTCGAACGGCTCGGTCCGGGCAAGGTCGATGACGGTGCGGGCCGGCGCGGTGGCTCGCACGCCGTTGACCACCACGTCCTCCGTCGGTACCCCGACGTGCACGTGGATGCCCCGCGATCCCCGGGTACGGGGACCGGTCGCGAGCACCGTGACGTGATCGGGCCAGCGACCGACCCTCGGCAGCCCCCAGAGCGCGGCCGCCGACGCGAGCGCGTAGACGTGGGTGCCCGGCTCGCGGGTTCCGAAGTCGGCGGCGTGGACGAGGGCGGCGTGCCGTTGCTCCGGCGTCAGGCCGGACCACAGCCCCTCCTCGACCCAGGCGTTGTACCGGACGTGGTGCCACCCGCCGCGGCGCGGGTCGATCCCCAGCGACCGCAGCGAGCGCGTCGAGCGCAGCAGGGCCGGTTCGAAGGGCTCCGGGGCCGGGTGACCGAGCATCCGCCGACCCTCGCACGCCGGACGACCGGCCCGCTCCCGTCATCCACAGGTCAGGTGGCGAACCCCGTCAGAGAGACCTCCGGACCCGGCCGCCGACCCGTCCTCCGCCTCCTGCTCTGGTCCGGATTGCCGGGTGGCGGCGAGAAGTCACCGCCATCCGAGGGATCGAACCAGAGGCGGCGCAATGAACCAGAGCCGGGCGGTCCGGACCAGAGCGGGCGAAACGGACCGGAGCCGGAGTCAGGGGGCGAGGGCGGCGTACGCGGCGCGCAGCAGGGACTCGTCCGGGCCCTCGAGCCGGACCGGGTGGGCCAGGCCGTCGAGGACGACGAACCGCAGCAGCGCCCCCCGCGACTTCTTGTCGCGCGCCATGACGGTGAGCAGGTCCTCGAACGGCGCGTCGTCGTAGGTGGTCGGCAGCCCGACCGAGGCCAGCACCGACCGGTGCCGGGCGAGCAGCTCGTCGGAGACCGTGCCGGTGCGGTGCCCGAGCTCGGCGGCGAAGACCATCCCGACGGCCACCGCCTCGCCGTGCCGACGCCGGTAGCCGGAGACCTGCTCGACCGCGTGCCCGAGCGTGTGACCGTAGTTGAGCACCTCGCGACGGAAGGCTTCGCGCAGGTCGGCGGCGACCACCTCGGCCTTGACCGCGACCTTCCGCCGGACCAGCTCGTCGAGCACCGCCGCGTCCCACGAGGTCGCGGCCGCCGGGTCGGCCTCGACGAGCTCGAGGATGCGGGGGTCGGCGATGAAGCCGCCCTTGACGACCTCGGCG
>JACXUW010000417.1 GCA_014763705.1 Micrococcales bacterium
GTTCTCCGGCGGCAACGGCCTCCTCCGGATGTTCGACTCCTCGGTGGGTGGCCAGATCTCGTGGCTGCTGCCGGCCGCTCTCGTCTTCCTCGTCGGTGGCCTGGCGATGCGTGGCCGCGCCCCCCGGACGGACCTGCGCCGGGCGACCTACCTCGCACTCGGGCTGTGGCTCCTGGCGACGGTCCTCGTCTTCTCCCTCATGCAGGGCATCTTCCACGAGTACTACACGGTCGCCCTCGCGCCGCAGATCGCCGGGCTCGTCGGACTCGGCGCCGGTGAAGCGTGGGAGCGCCGCCACGACGCGTTCGGTGCACTGACCCTCGCCGCGGGGACGGCCGCCGGCAGCGTGTGGGCCTTCGTCCTGCTCTCCCGCACGACCGCCTACGGCGGCTGGCTGCGCTTCGCGGTCCTCGCCCTGGGCCTCGCCGCCACCCTCCTCCTCCTCGTCCTCGGTCGCCTGCACCGCCGGGCCCTCGTCGCCGTCGCCGCGATGGCGATCGTCGCCGGACTCGCCGGCCCGGCCGCCTACGCGGCGACGACCCTCGCGACCGGGCACAGCGGGTCCATCGTCACCGCAGGTCCGTCGACGGGTGGACCGGGCGGCGGTCCCGGTGGCGGTGGCGGCACGCCCCCGGGCGGCGGCTTCGGCGGTGGCACCGCTCCCGGCGGCACGACCAACCCGAACGGCAGCACCGGCCCGGGCGGCACCGTTCAGGGCGGCACCGCTCAGGGCCAGGGCACGACGCGCGGCCCGGGCGGCGGGATGAACGGCCTGCTCGACGCCACGACCCCGGACGCAGCGGTCGTCCAGGCCCTGCAGGCCGATGCCGACAGCTTCACCTGGGTCGCCGCGGCGGTGGGCTCGCAGAACGCGGCCGGGCTCCAGCTGGCGACCGAGCTGCCGGTCATGGCGATCGGCGGGTTCAACGGCTCCGACCCCTCCCCCACCCTCGCCGAGTTCCAGCAGGACGTCGCCGACGGACGCATCCACTACTTCCTCTCCGGTGGCGGGTTCCGCGGCCAGCAGGGCGGCTCGGACGTCGCCGACCAGATCAACACGTGGGTCTCGGAGCACTACACGCCGGTGACGATCGGCGGGCAGACGTTCTACGACCTCACCCGGCCGACGGGGACCGGGCAGTGACGAGCGTGGGCGCGCGCCGGGCGACGGTGAGCCAGGGGCGACCCCGGGCCGGCCGGCTCGCGGGCTCCGTCCCGCGCGAGCTGCTCGTCTTCGCGGCGGTCGGGGTGGCGAGCACCGTCGCGCACCTGGGTGGGTTCGTCGCCCTGCGGCACGTGCTGGGTGCGGCCCAGGTGGCCAACGCCGTGGCCCTCCTCCTCGCGGCCGTCGCCAACACGTGGGCCAACCGGCGGTGGACCTTCGGCATCCGCGGCCGGGAGGGGGCGGCTCGCCACCAGGTGCAAGGGCTGCTCGTCGTCGGGCTCACCCTCGGGATGACCTCGGGCGGGCTGGCCCTGCTCGGGGTCGCGGCGCCCGGTGCGCCGACGTGGGTCGAGACCGGCGTCGTCGCCGTCACCACCGTCGCCGCGACCGCCGTCAAGTACCTCGCGATGCGCTGGTGGGTCTTCGCCCCGGGCGGTCGGTACTCACCGGGAACGGAGCCGACGGTGTCGCCGACGGGCACGACCCCGGCCCCCGAGGCCTCCTAGGAGCGGGTGCCCACGCACCACCGGCGACGCCCCCCCGGGGAGGGTCGGGGGCGTCCGACCGGCACGCGGGCGACGACACCCCGCCGCTTTTGCCCGGGGGCGGCGCCGCCCGTTACCCTGTGCAGGCGTTGGAGGCGTCGCCTAGTCCGGTCTATGGCGCCGCACTGCTAATGCGGTTTGGGCTAACCGCCCATCGAGGGTTCAAATCCCTCCGCCTCCGCACGAGAGAAGTCCCCCGGGGAAGCTTGCACCCCCGGGGGACTTCGCTCGTTCCGGAGGCTTGGGGGATGCCGGGAGCGGGCGGCGAGGGTGAGGGACGAACCCACGTCGCCCGCGGTTCCCTCCGCCTCCGCCGGCAGACCCGTCGAAGGTACAGAACACGCCGTGCGCGCCGTCGTCCACACGGCGTGTTCTGTACCTTCGACGGGTTGGGGGCCGGACGACACGGACGGAGCCCCCGAGGGGCCCAGTCATCCTCGGGGGCTCCGTGCTCAGGACCGCCGGGCCGGGGCGACAGGATGGCGGCCCGGCGGTGGCTCGTGGCGTCGTCAGTGCTTCTCGGCGAGGCTCCACATCGTCCAGAGCTCGGTGCGCATCCGCCGTGGCTGCTGCAGCGTGTGCACGACCGCGCCGCCGATGTCGGCCGGCTCCATGAACGGCCCCTGCGCCGGGTCGCCGTCGCCGAACCGACCGTCCGCCGCCGCGAACGCGGTGTTGACCCCGGCCGGCGCGATGACGGTCGTCCGGATGCCCTCCTCACGCAGCTCGCGGTCGAGCGCGTACCCGAGGTTGACCTGGGCGCCCTTCGTCGCCGCGTAGACCGCCTCCTTGCCGCCGCCGATGAGCAGTCCGGCGACCGAGGCGATGATGACGACGTCGCCACCACCGCCCTGGGCCCGGAACTGCCGGACCGCGGCCCGGGCCAGCCAGATCGTCCCCTTGAGGGTGACGTCGACCATCAGCTCGACCTGCTCGGAGGTCTGGTCGAGCACGCCGCCGTAGAAGCCGACGGCCGCGTTGGCGACGACCGAGTCGACCCGCCCGAAGGCCTCGACCCCGGCCGCGACGAGCCGGTCGGCCGTCGACTCCTCGCGCACGTCGCCGAGGACCGTGACGACCCGCTCGGGCCCCCACTCCTCGACGAGCCGGTCGAGGCCGTCCTCGCGCAGGTCGCCGGCGACGACCCGCGCCCCGGCCTCGAGCGCGAGGCCGACCGTCGCCCCACCGATGCCGCCGCCCGCTCCGGTGACGACGACGACGGTTCCGGTGAGGTCCCGGGACGGGGCGGGCATCAGCGCACCCCACCCGGGACGAGGACCGTTCGAGTCACTTGATGGCTCCCATCGACAGGCCGCGGACGAGCTGTTTCTGGGCGACCCACCCGGCGATGATCACCGGCAGCGCCGCGATGGTCGCCGCCGCCGAGAGG
>JACXUW010000418.1 GCA_014763705.1 Micrococcales bacterium
GGTCAGGACTCGACGCCTGCAGCGGAGCCGGCGCCCACGCCGACGGAGGCCGTGCAGGAGCCGGAGGAGCCGGAGGAGCCGACCAGCGAGGCCCCCGCCGAGCCGTCGGATGCTCCCGCTGTCCCGGCGGACGCGTCGTTCGGCGGAGACGCCTCACTCCTCGAGGAGCCGGACCCATGGGACGAGCCGGCAGAGCAGGCGCCGCCGAGCGACGCGGCGACGACGCCGGCCGAGAAGTCGGAGGCGGACGCCCCCGAGGCCTCCGCCGACCAGGCCGAGCTGGCGTCAGGGGCCGAGCACCCCGAGGCCGCGGAGAAGCCGGCGCCGTCGACCGGCACGAAGCCGACCGCGGGCTCCTTCGGGGGCGACGCGTCGCTCCTGGACGAGCCCGACCCCTGGGACTGACGCCCCGACGCCACCCGCGCACGGCCCTCACACGAGAAACCCCGGGGTCGCACCGGAAAGGTTCCGGTGCGACCCCGGGGTTTCCGGCACCCGGCGGGAAAGCCGGGCGCCACGGGCGAGGGTCAGCCGAGGCCGTTGCTCGCGAGGAACTCCTGCGCGACGGTCTTCGGGTCCTTCTTGTCGATGTCGGTCTGCTTGAGCATCCCGGCGATCGCCTCGGTCGTCAGCTTGGCCGACACCGCGTTGAGCGCGTCCTTGACCTCGTCGGCGCGGTCGGCCCGCACGAGCGGGACGATGTTCTGCGACCCGAAGAGCTTCTTGTCGTCCTCGAGCGTCACGAAGCCGTTGGCCGCGATCGCCGGGTCGGTGGAGAAGATGTTCGCCGCGTCGGCCTGCCCGTTCGCGAGGGCCTGGATGATCGCCTGGCCGGTGAGCGGGCGGAACGACTTGAAGGTGATGCCGTAGGTCTTCTCGAGACCGGGCACGCCCTGCGGCCGCTGCTTGAACTCCGGCGGCGCGGCGAGGGTGAGGTCGCCGGCGACCTTCGCGAGGTCCGAGACCTTGGTCAGCGAGTACTTCTGGGCCGTCTCCTTCGTGACGTTGATCGAGTCGTTGTCCTCGGCGGCCGACTTGTCGAGCACGGTGAGGTCCTTGGGGAGGACCTCCTTGACGTGCGCGTAGACCTCGTCGGCGTCGGTGCCGGAGTACGACTTGTCGTAGAAGAGCGCGAGGGCGCCGGTGTACTCGGGGAACACCTGCACCGAGTTGTCCTGCAGCGCCCGCAGGTACACCTCGCGAGCGCCGATGTTCGTCTTCGTCGTGGCGTCGATGCCCTTGGCCTTGAGGGCGCCGGCGTAGATCTCCGCGAGGAGCGTCGACTCGGAGAAGTTCGCGCCGCCGACGACGATCGCGCCGCCGGAGCCGCTCCCTCCCCCGGCGGACGCGGTCGGCGAGTCGGAGGCGAGCGGGTCGCTGCCCCCGCCGCAGGCCGTCAGCCCGAGGGCGGCGGCGACGGCGACGGCGGCCAGTGCGGTTCTGCGCTTCATCGGTCGGTCCCTTTCGTGGTGGCCCTCGGGGCCGGTGGCTCGGTGTGCGGTCGTGGGGTGGTCGATGGGGTCAGGCATGCGCGCGGACGTCAACCGGCTCCGCGGCGGGATCCATTTCCGCCGGGTCGGCATCGTCATCGTTTCGTGACCCACCGACAGCGCCCCGCAACCCGGGCGAGACGACCCGGCGCTGCACCAGGGCGAGCAGGCCCTCGAGCGCCACGGCCAGCGCGGCGACGAGGAGCGCGCCGGCGGCGGCCGTCCTGTACTCGCCGTAGGCCTGCCCGTCGATGATGAACCGGCCGAGGCCGCCGAGGCCCGGGTAGGCCGCGATGGTCGCCGTCGCGACGACCTGGAGGGTGGCCGACCGCACCCCGGACATGACGAGCGGCAGGGCGTTGGGCACCTCGACCTGCCAGAGCACCTGGCGGCCGCTCATCCCCACCCCCTTGGCGGCGTCGCGGGCCGCCGGGTCGACGGCCTCGATGCCTGCGTAGGTGCCGGCGAGCAGCGGCGGGACCGCGAGGATCGCGAGCACGCCGATGCTCGGGACGACGTAGGCGAGATCCCCCTGGAGGTGCGGACCCAGCCACAAGGAGGCGGCGAGGAGCAGGCCGAGCGTCGGCACGGCACGGACCGCGTTGGCCGCCGAGACGAGCCACCGGGCCCGACCGGTGTGGCCGATCCACAGCCCGAGCGGGATCGCGACGAGCGCCGCGACGAGCAGGGTGGCGCCGGTGTACCAGAGGTGCTGGAAGAGGCGGTGCGGGACGCCGTCCTCCCCCGACCAGTGCGCCGGGTCGGTGAACCACGCGAGGATCGAGCCGATCATGCGCCCGCCCCCGCCCGCAGCCACGGGGTGACCAGCCGGGTGCCGAAGACGATCACCGCGTCGAGGACGAGGGCCAGCGCCACCGTGGCGAGGATGCCGGTGAGCAGCTCGCCCCAGATGACCCGGTTGTAGCCGTCGATGAGGAGGTCGCCGAGCTGGGACGCCCCGACGAGCGACGCGACCGACACGATGCTCACGTTGCTCACGGCCGCCACCCGCAACCCCGCGGCGATGACCGGTGCGGCGAGGGGCAGCTCCACGCCGAACAGCCGGCGGATCCCCTTGTAGCCCATGGCGGTCGCCGCCTGCTCGATGTGGTCGGGCACCGACCGGAGGCCGTCGGCGACGGTCCGGGCGAGCAGGGCCACCGTGTAGACCGACATCGCGACGACGACGTTGAGCGGGTCGAGGATCTGGGTCCCGAGGATGAGCGGCATGACGACGAACAGGGCGAGCGACGGGATCGTGTAGAGCAGCCCGGTCGTCGTCACGACCGACGGGTAGGAGCGCGGCCACCGCTTGGCCACCCAGCCGAGGGGGATCGCGAGGACGAAGCCGACGACCAGCGGCACCCCCGCGAGGTAGAGGTGCGAGAGGGCGAGGTCGATGACGGTCCGCCAGTTCGACGCGAGCCAGTCCATGCTCAGCCCGCGTCCTCGGCGAGCGTGACGGCCCCGCCGTGCACCGGGTCGTCCTCGTCGCGCTCGGGGCGGTCGGTGTCCTCGATGGCGCTGAGGACCTCGTGGGCCAGGACCGTGCCGACGAGTGCACCGCTGTCGTCCACGACGACCCCGCGACGCGACGG
>JACXUW010000419.1 GCA_014763705.1 Micrococcales bacterium
GGCCACGACTTCACCGGGCAAGCGTACGGGGCGCGCTCAGAGCGCCGGCCACGGGATGGCGGGCCAGCCGCCGCGGGGTCCCGGGTGGCGCCGGAGCCGCAGCAGCGCGGCCACCCGCCGACGCAGCGCCTCGACCTCGTCGGGCGTGAGCAGCGGCTCGAGGGCGCCGGGCAGGTCGGTGGCCAGGGAATCCGCGAGCCGCTCCAGCCGCGCGAGGTCGGCGTCCGGCACCGGCTCCCCCGCCCAGCCCCAGAGGACGGTCCGCAGCTTGGGCTCGACGCCGAGGCTCACGCCGTGGTCGCAGCCCCGGACGACGTCACCGTCCCGGAGCAGGTGGCTGCCCTTGCGGTCGGAGTTGTTGAGCGCGGCGTCGAGGACGGCCACCGTGCGCAGCGCGGGCTCGGCGCAGTGCGCGACGACGACCGGCTCGCCGAGGGTGGACTCCCCCTCGAGGACGACGTACCAGCCGTCGGGCACCTCGTCCGGCGCCACGACGTCGACGAGGGGCTCCTCCTCGCCGGTCACCGGCCCGACCCACAGCTGCACCGAGCCGGGCCCGAGCGGTCCGTCCCGCAGCACCGTCGGTGGCACGACGCCGAACCCGCCGGCCTCGCTGACGAGGAAGGCCGCGCGCTCCCGCGCGACGAGTGTTCCGTCCGGGTAGTCCCAGAGCCGGCGCTCGGTGGCCTCCGGCTTGTGGATGACGAGCACCTCGTCGGCCGGGTCGCCGACGACGCAGAGCAGGGCCCCGTTCGAGGACCCGGAGATGCGCCCGACGGGTGTGAGGTCCCCCCGGGTCAGCAGCTCCTCGAGGTCAGCGCCGGTACCCGTTGGCACGGGGGCAGATGTGGCCGGTGGGGTCGAGGGGCTGGCCGCAGAACGGGCACGCGGGGCGCCCCGCGGCGACGACCTTGCCGCAGCGCCGGGCGAAGGCCCGCGCGGCGGGCGGGCTGAGGACGACCCGGAGGGTCTGCAGGGCGGACGCGTCGGCCTCGTCGGCGTCGGCGTCGAGCTCCTCGGGGTCCTGGTCGTGGCACTCGATGACGACGACGAGCCGCTCGGGGTCCCACGCGAGGGCGAGGGTGTCGACCCGGAACTCGTCCTCGATCGGGGTCTCCAGCGGGTCGGTGTCGCCCTCCCCGACGGGCTCGGTCGCGGTGCCGGCGGCGTGGGCGTCGAGGAGGTCGTTGACCCGGTCGGCGAGGACGCTGACCTGCACCTTCTCGAGGGAGACGGAGACGACGCGGCCCCCGCCGCTCGCCTGGAGGAAGAAGGTGCGGCCGCCCGGCGGCCCCACGGTGCCCGCGACGAAGCGCTCGGGCGGGTCGAAGACGGTGGCAGGCATGGCACCCACCCTAGATCGAGAACCCCACGGGCAGCTCGAGGCGGTGGCGGGCCATCAGGTCACCGTCCGCGAGGAGCTCCCGGGTGCCGCCGTCCGCGACGACGGTGCCCTCGGAGAGCACCACCGAGCGCTCGCACAGCTCGACCGCGTACGGCAGGTCGTGGGTCACCATGAGGATGGTCACCTCGAGGCCGCGCAGGATGTCGGCGAGCTCGCGGCGTGAGGCCGGGTCGAGGTTGGACGACGGCTCGTCGAGGACGAGGATCTCGGGCCGCATCGCGAGCACGGTGGCGATGGCGACACGACGGCGCTGGCCGAAGGACAGGTGGTGCGGCGCGCGGTCGGCGAGGTCGGCCACCCCGACCGCCTCCAGCGCCTCGAGGACCCGGGCGTCGAGCTCGGCACCGCGCAGCCCGAGGTTGGCCGGCCCGAAGGCGACGTCGTCGCGCACGGTCGGCATGAAGAGCTGGTCGTCCGGGTCCTGGAAGACGATGCCGACCCGCCGCCGCACCTCGAGGAGGTTCTCCTCGGTGACCGGCAGCCCCGACACGGCGACCGACCCCGCACCCGGGCTCAGCACGCCGTTGAGGTGCAGGACCAGCGTGGTCTTGCCGGCGCCATTGGGCCCGAGCAGCGCGACCCGCTCGCCCGGGTGGACGTGCAGGTCGACGCCGAAGAGGGCCTGGTGGCCGCCCGGGTAGGCGTACGCGACGCCGCGCAGGTCGAGGACGGGAGTGGTCACGACACCATCATCACGGTGGCCGCGGCGAGCGCCGCGACGAGGGCCGGGGCGAGACCGGCGGCCCAGTCCCGTCCCGTGGCCTCGAGCGGCGAGGTCATCGGCATCCGGCCGCTCCAGCCGCGGCTGACCATCGCGAGGTGCACGCGCTCGCCGCGCTCGTAGCTGCGGATGAACAGCGCGCCGGTCCCGGCGGCGAGGACCGGCCAGGCCCGCACCGAGCGGGCGCTGAAACCGCGCGAGGCCCGGGCGACCTTCATCCGGCGCAGCTGGTCGGCGACGACGTCGACGTAGCGGACCATGAACGAGGCGATGAGGACGAGGGGGTCGGGCACGCGCAGGTGCTGCAGCGCCCGGACGAGGTCGCGCGGCGGGGTGGTCACGGCGAAGGCGATGGCCGCGAGCACGCCGGTCGTGCCCTTGAGGAGGAGGGCGACGGCGGCGGTGAGTCCGGTCTGCGACACCGAGACCGGGCCGACCTGGACGCGGGGCCCGACGGCGACGAACGGCAGGACGACGGCGAAGACCGCGAAGGGGGTCTCGACGGCCAGCCGGGGCAGGACGTGCCGCGCCGGGACGCGGGTGGCGAGGACGAGCCCGACCGCGAGGACGAGCAGCCCGGCGAGGACGACGTGCGCGGGCGACGGCACGGCGACGACGGCGAGCACGAAGGCGACCATCCCGACGAGCTTGACGTGCGCGGGCATCCGGTGGAGGAGGGTGGCGCCCTCGACGTGGAGGTGCTCGCCGGGGCCGGACCCCACCTCAGTCCCGCCCGCGGGGTGCGCGCCGACGGACGAGGAGGACGAGCCCGGTCATGAGCACGCCGACGACGACCGCACCGATGACGCCCGCGAGCCCGCCGGACAGGCGCGAGTCCGAGACGCCCTCGACGCCGTAGCCGGCGAGCGGCGAGCCGTCCGCGGCCGAGGTCCGGCCGGCGTCGCCGAAGCCGAGGGAGTGCGCGACGTACTCGAGGCCGTCCGGGTG
>JACXUW010000024.1 GCA_014763705.1 Micrococcales bacterium
GGCGCGCACCTCGTCCCGACCGGGATCCGCGGGAGCCGCGCACCCGCCGCCCCGGCCGGGGGCGACGGGTCCTCACGGTGCTGGTGCTCCTGCTCGTCGCGTGGCTCGGCTTCACGGCGTTCGCCCCCTGGCACGCCTGGTCCACCGTCTCCCGCGTCGACGACGCGCCGCCCGGTGACCGGCCGGCCCAGGGCGACGGCCACACCTACCTGCTGGTCGGCTCCGACAGCCGCGAGGGCCTGAGCGCCGCGGAGCGCAAGAAGCTCGGGACCGGCACCGCCGAGGGCCGGCGCACCGACTCGATCATCCTGGTCCACGTCCCCTCGGGCTCCGGCAAGCCGGCACTCGTCTCGGTGCCGCGGGACAGCTTCCTGCCCATCCCCGGCCACGGGAAGAACAAGGTCAACGCCTCGTTCGCGATCGGCGGTCCGCAGCTGCTCGTGCAGACCCTCGAGCAGGCCACCGGCCTGCGCATCGACGGCTACGTCGAGATCGGCTTCGGCGGCTTCTCCACCGTCGTCGACAGCCTCGGCGGCGTCGACATCTGCGTCCCGCGGAACATCAAGGACCCCAAGGCGCACATCGACCTGCGGAAGGGCTGCCAGACGCTCGACGGGCCGACCTCGCTCGGCTACGTCCGGGCGCGCTACTCCGACCCCAAGGGCGACATCGGCCGGGCCGAGCGCCAGCGGCAGTTCCTCGGAGCGGTGATGAAGCAGGCGGCGACCCCCTCGACCGTCCTCGTGCCGTGGCGCTGGTGGTCCTTCACCCACGCGGCCGCCTCGAGCGTCTACGTGGGGCAGGAGACCGGGCTCGTCGACGCCTACCGGATCCTCTCGACGCTGCGCAAGGTCTCCTCGGGCGAGGCGCTCAGTCTGGTCGTCCCGCTGTCCGACCTCAACGCCACGACGTCCGCGGGGTCCTCGGTCCTCTGGGACCAGAAGCGGGCGGCGGAGCTGTTCCGGCTGCTGAACGACGGGACCGCACTGGACGGCCCGCCGCCGGGGACGGACGGCACACCGGGCGGGTGACCGGGCGCGGCGGCCGCCGTGCTCCCCGCTCGGGGTTCCCGCGGGCGGCCGCCGGCTCTCAGGGGACGTCCAGAACCGGCCGTTAGACTCGATCGGTCCCGCGTGCGCGGGGCGTGTGGTGGTCGCGGTGCGGCCCGACCCCGACACCCCGAAGGAGGACCCGATGGACGACGCCCGCTCCGAGGACGCCGGCCCGGGCCCCGAGGGCTCCTTCCCCACCCGGCGCGAGGTGCACCGCCGTCCGCGGCGGGGCCCCTGGCGCCGCCGGATCGTCATCGGGCTCGTCGCCGTCCTCGCGATCGCCGGAGCCGGCGTCGGCTGGGCCGCCTGGGCCGCGTACAAGCTCGACTCGAACATCACCAAGGTCGACGTCTCCGACGCCATCGGCACCGACCGCCCGACCGTCGCCCCGCAGGCCAAGGAGGCGGTCAACCTCCTCCTCGTCGGCTCGGACAACCGGGTCGGTGCCGGCAACGACACCTACGGCAAGGTGACCGCCGACCCCGGCCAGCACTCGGACACCAACCTCCTCGTGCACCTGTCCGCCGACCGGTCGTGGGCCACGGTCGTCTCCATCCCCCGCGACTCGATGACACCGGCGCCGCCGAAGTGCTCCAAGACCGCTCCGAAGAGCGAGTGGGTCATGAAGCAGTGGAACTGGAACTACCGCGACGGTGGTGCCGGCTGCCTCATCCGGACGCTCGAGGGCAACACCGGCGTCCTCATCGACCACTACGCCGTCGTCGACTTCCGCGGCTTCAAGGCGATGGTGGACGCGCTCGACGGCGTCGAGATCTGCACCGACGAGCCGATCAACGACTCGCACACCCACCTCGACCTCTCGCCGGGCAAGCACACGCTCAACGGCGAGCAGGCGCTGGCCTACGTGCGCACCCGCAAGTCGCTCGGCGACGGCTCCGACCTCGGCCGGATCAAGCGGCAGCAGGCCTTCCTCTCCTCCGTCGCCCAGGAGGCGACGTCGAGCAAGCTGCTCTTCCAGCCGACCCACCTCTACGACTTCCTCGACGCCGCGACCAAGTCGCTCACCACCGACCCGGGCTTCGGCCTCGGCACGATGAAGGACCTCGCCGAGAGCCTGCGTGGCATCGGGCTGCGGAACATCCAGTTCATCACCGTGCCGAACGAGACCTACCCGGCGGACCCGAACCGGGTGCAGTGGCAGGACTCGGCGAAGCTCATCTGGCAGTCGATCCGGGAGGACCGGCCGATCAACGAGAAGCCGACGGCCACTCCCACGCCCTCGGCGAGCCCGCTGACCGTCTCCCCCGCCGACATCACCGTGCAGGTGCTCAACGGGTCCGGTGCCTCCGGCCTCGCGAGCCAGGACGCGAAGATGCTCGAGGTGCAGGGCTTCACGGTCAAGGGCGTGGGCAACGCCACCGACGCCGCCGCCGGCACCCTCGTCGAGTACACGAAGGGCCACGAGGAGGCAGCACGCACCGTGGCCGCGGCGTTCCCGGGCGCTCGCCTCGAGGCGGCGAGCGGGCTGGGCAGCACGGTCCGGGTCACCCTCGGCGCGGGCGCGAAGAACCCGGTCGCGGTCGAGAACCGCACCGGCACGGCCCCGCTGCCGAAGGCCACGGTCACCGCCCCCGCACCGCAGCCGAGCGCGACGCCGACCCTCGAGACCCGGCCCGCGAGCCAGTCCATCTGCAAGACGACCTGACGACGGGTCGCTGCGACGAGACGTCGGCCGCCCCTGGAACCCGGGCCGGCGCTCACGACGAGGAGCCGGGCATCCCGTTGACGTAGGGCATCGCCCAGGCGAACGCGCGGGCCGCGGCGGCGTCGAGGTCCGCGGCCGTGGCAGTGGCCGACGCGTCGCGCACGCCGTGCTGGAACGCCTCCACCTCGGCAACCAGCTCGCCGGCGGCGGTGGCCCGCCGGAAGGCGGCGTCGGCGACGGCCGCGGGGACGTCGAGCATCTCCGCCACGTGCTCGATCGGGACGCCGAGCAGCAGGTCGAGGGCGGACAGCAGGCCGGTGGTGAAGGCGAAGCCCGGATCGCAGACGGAGCGCTCGACCGCGAGCAGCTCGCAGGTGCGGGCCCGGACCAGCGCCGTCGCCAGACCGTCGGCGCCCGCCCCCGGTCGCCCCGAGAGCAGGGTGAGGGCCACCCACTGCCGGATCCGGACCGTGCCGAGCAGCACGAGGGCCTCGCGGATGCTGCGCACCTCGCGCCGCAGCCCGTGGTTCGCGCCGACCGACGCCAGCTGCAGGACCTGGAGCACCAGCCCGGGCTCGCGGCGCAGGATCGACTCCAGCGCGTCCAGGTCGACGTCCTCGTTCAGCAGGGTCGTCGCGAGGTTCACGTGGGCCAGCGCGGCCGCGGGGATGGACTGGCCGCGCACGACGCGCGGTTTCTCGATGGCGTAGCCCTGGAACAGCTCGAACCCGGAGCGCATCGCCCACTCGAGGTCGTCGAGCGTCTCGAGCTTCTCGGCGAGGAGTCGGACGCCGTGCGGCCGGCACCGGTCGGCGAGCGCGAGCGAGCCCTCCCGGCCGAGGGCCAGCACGTCGATCTTGACGATCGTGGCGAGCTCCAGGAGCCGCTCGGCGCCGTCGATCCACACGAAGTCGTCGAGGGCGAGCTGGTAGCCGCGCGCGACGAGGCCGCGACACCCCTCGACGGACTCGTCGTCGACCGCGACGGTCTCGAGCACCTCGATGACGGTCCGCTCGGGCGGGAGCGTCACCGGGGTCTCCCCCGTGAGCACACCGCGCTCGGCGTTGCAGAAGATCACCTTGTCACCGACGAGCTGGCCCACCCCGATGGTCAGGGCTCCCAGCACCACATCGGCGGTCATCTGCTCCCCGGAGGGCAGCGGGTTGTCCGACCGGGCGGCGCGGTACAGGAGCTCGTAGCCCATCACCGCGCCGGTGCGGTCGACGATCGGTTGGCGTCCCACGGCCACCGCCGGGGCGGCCGGGGACGTCTCGGGCTCCCGTCCGGGCACGGTCCGTCCTCCAGTTCTGTCGACTCCGTGATTGTGCGGGGCGACGGGAGCGCGTTTCCGCTCGACCGGGGAGGGATCAGCCGATCGTCGGACCCGGGCGTCAGCCCTTGAGGAGCTGGCGGGCCATGACGATCCGCTGCACCTGGTTGGTGCCCTCGTAGATCTGGGTGATCTTCGCGTCGCGCATCATCCGCTCGAGGGGGAAGTCGCGGGTGTAGCCGGCGCCGCCGAGCAGCTGGACCGCGTCCGTCGTCACCTGCATCGCGACGTCGGACGCGTAGGCCTTGGCCGCCGCCCCGAAGAACGGGAGGTCGGCGTCGCCGCGCTCGGACTTGGCCGCCGCGACGTAGACCAGCTGCCGCGCCGCCTCGAGCTGCATCGCCATGTCGGCGAGCATGAACTGGACGCCCTGGAACTCGGCGATGTTCTTCCCGAACTGCTTTCGCTCCTTGACGTAGGCGAGTGCCTCGTCGAGGGCGCCCTGCGCGATGCCCACGGCCTGCGCCCCGATCGTGACGCGGGTGTGGTCGAGGGTGGCGAGCGCGATCTTCAGGCCCGCACCGACCTCCCCGACGACGCGGTCGCCGGGGATGCGGCACCGGTCGAAGTGCAGCTCGCGGGTCGGGGAGCCCTTGATGCCGAGCTTGCGCTCCTTCTCGCCGAAGGAGAATCCCTCGTCCGACCTCTCGACGACGAACGCGGTGACGTTGTTGCCGCGCGGGCCGTCGGGGTCGGTCACCGCGAGGACCGTGTAGTACTCGGAGACACCGGCGTTGGTGATCCACGACTTCTGCCCGGAGAGCACCCAGTCGTCGCCGTCGCGCACCGCCTTGCACTTCATCGCGGCGGTGTCGGAGCCCGCCTCGCGCTCGGAGAGCCCGTACGAGAAGGTCGACTCCCCCGCGGCCAGCGGCGGGAGGTAACGCTGCTTGACGTCGTCGGAGGCCGCGAGGAGCAACGGCATCGAGCCGAGCTTGTTGACCGCGGGGATGAGGCTGCTCGAGGCGCAGACGCGCGCGACCTCCTCGATGACGATGCACGTCGCGAGGGCGTCGGCGCCGACACCGCCGTACTCCTCCGGCACGTGCGGCGCGAAGAAGTCGGAGGCGACGAGCGCGTCGTGCGCCTCCTGCGGGTAGCGCGACTCCTCGTCGACGGCGGCCGCGTAGGGCTTGACCTTGTCCTCGGCCACCGCGCGGACGGCCTCGCGGATCGCCTCGTGGTCCTCGGAGAGCCGGTAGGTGTCGAAGTCCGGGTTGCCACTCATGGGGACGATGCTACTCGCCAGTACGAGCCCGCCCCCGACCGCCGTCCGCGAGGTCCGGGGCCGACGTACGGCCTCGGCCGGCCCGGCCGGTGGCGACACCCCCTAACCTCGTGCCATGGACAGCCGGCTGACGTACGTGCTCGTGGACGGCGAGAACATCGACGCCACGCTCGGCAACTCGATCCTCGCCCGCCGCCCGCGTCCCGACGAGCGACCGCGCTGGGAGCGGCTGCTCGCCTTCGCCGAGGACACGTGGCACCAGCCGGCTCGCGGCCTGTTCTTCCTCGCCGCGAACGGCGACCTCCCGATGGGGTTCGTCCAGGCGCTGCTCGCCATCGGCTTCCGCCCGGTCCCCCTCTCCGGGGACGCGGGGGTCAAGGTCGTCGACGTCGCGATCCAGCGCACCCTCGCCGCGCTGCGCGAGCGTGAGGCCGACGTCGTCCTCGTGAGCAACGACGGCGACTTCGTCCCCCAGGTCGAGGATCTCCTCGACGGGCGCCGGGTCGCGGTCGCCGGCTTCGACGAGTTCCGCAACCACGCGTTCCTGCCGCTCGTCCGCGAGGGGTTGGAGACCTTCGACCTCGAGCACGACGTCCAGGCCTTCAACGAGCCGCTCCCGCGCGTGCGGATCATCCCCATCGACGAGTTCGACCCGGCCCAGTTCCTCTGACCGCGCCTGCCGGGCAGGACCATCGTCAGTCGAAGACGTTCCAGCAGAGGGCGTTCCGCCGCCGCTGGTCGTCGAGGACCAACGCCCTGACCTCGGGGCGCAGCTGCTCGCGCTGCCACCGGCACTCGGCCCGTCGGGCCTCCTCACCCGCCCCGGGCGGCGCCGCGGCCCGCACCGCCTTGAGGGCGTAGGCCGCGGCCCCGAGGTCGTGCGCCGCGACGTGGGCGACGACGGCTGCCTGCCCGGCGGCGTAGGCGGCGAACCGCGGTGCACCGCTCACGTGTCGGGCGGCGCCCATCGCGTGCCCACCAGCGGCCCGGCACCGCATCATCGGCAGGTCGCCGGCCACCCACGCGTGAAGGGCGTCGAGCGCCGCGCGCGGGCGCGGGTCGTCGGGCCGCTCGGCCTCGAAGAGCGGCAGGACGTGCGCGGCACAGGTGGCCGCCCACCGCGCGAGGTGGTGGTGGTCGGCGTCGGTCAGCGCGCCACCCCGGCGGACGGTGGTCAGCCGGAGGTCGCGCTCGGGCGGGAGGATCACCGGGGGTCAGGACGCGGCGTCGCGGTAGACGGGCGTCAGCTCCTCCCACCGGGCCTTCCACGCCGCGGCGGGCGCCTGTGCCGACCAGCCGTCCGGGTGCGCGCTCGTGCCGTCGGCGAGGCTGCGCCCCAGGTCCTCCAGGTGCACCTGCCACCCCGACGCGTGGAAGGGCAGGTGCCCCTCCGGCAGGCCACGCTCCTCGACGACGAGCCGCGTGCGCGGCCCCTCGGGGGTCAGCCACGCCTCGAGCTCGGTCTCGTCCGGCGTGCCGGGCTCCATCGTCAGCACGAGGTGGCGCGGAGCGTCACAGGTCTCGACGCGCACCGGGCCGGCCCACGTGCTCGTGAACACGACCTCGAGCGTGCCTCCCTCGCGCAGGTCACCGGTGACCGTGGCGAGCCACCGGGCGAGCCGTTCCGGCGTCGTGCAGGCCGCCCACAGGTCCTCGACGTCCGTGTCGTACACGTCCTCGACACGGACCACCCCCCGGCCCTCGCCGAGGCTCCTCGTCGTCGCGGTGGTCCTCATCTGCGTCCCCTCTTCCCTCGGGCGATCTCGGTGTGGAGCGCGTCGAGGCGGTGCCGCCACAGCGCGCGGTAGTCCTCGAGCCACTCGTCCACCTCGACGAGCGCCTCGGGGCGCAGGGTGTAGATGCGGCGCTGCGCCTCGGCCCGGACCTCGACCAGCCCGGCCTCACGGAGCACCCGCAGGTGCCGGGAGACGCCGGGCCGGGCGATCGGCAGTGCCTGCGCGAGCTCGCCGGCGGTCGCCGGGTGGTCGCGCAGGATCGCGAGGACGGTCCGCCGACCGGGGTCGGCGAGAGCCTGCAGCACCGCGTCCATGGCTGCTACCGTAACCGAATGGTTACGTAACCGCAAGGGTACAGAGCCGAAGGCTCACTCCCCCCGGAGCAGGTGCCACAGGTGACCGTGCCGCTCCCGGTCGACGAGCTCGGGCATCACCTCGCGCTCGAAGAGCTCGACCCCGGAGAGGTCGTAGGCCTGTTCGGCGAAGTTGGTGATGGCGTAGGTCATCCCGCGCGACTCGAGGTCGCGCAGCCGCTCGACGAGCTGCTCGGGGGTCCCGACGAGCGGCCCGGTGCCGTAGGTGGTGATCGTGTCGTCCACCCGCGCCTCGGGGACACCGGCCCCGAGCAGCCGGGCGCGGATGGCCTCGAGCCGGTCGCGGACCTCCGCCTCGTCGCGGCCCACGACGACGTTGTAGTTCGCGCTCCGGACGATCTCGCCGAAGTCGCGGCCGACGTCGCGGCAGTGCTGCTCGAGCACCGCGCTCTTGGCGCTGAAGGTCTCCGGCGTGCCGTCGAAGTTGGTGTAGTCGGCGTACTCGGCCGCGATCCGCAGCGTCTTGCGCTCACCCCCACCGGCGACCCACATCGGGATGCCGTTGCCGCGGCTCCCCGGCAGGGCGGTGCCCTGGAGCGGGCGCGGGAAGCACATCGCACCGTCGACCTGGTAGTGCTCGCCGGCCAGGGTGCCGCGGCCGGTCGTCCACATCTGCCGCATCACCTCGACGCCCTCCCGCAGCATCCCGAGCCGCTCGCCGGCCGACGGGAAGCCGTAGCCGTAGGCGCGCCACTCGTGCTCGTACCAGCCTGCCCCGATGCCCATCTCGAGCCGTCCCTCCGACACGACGTCGACCGTGGCGGCGACCTTCGCGAGGTAGGCGGGGTTCCGGTACGCCATGCACGTGCACATCTGGCCGAGCCGGACCCGGCCGGTCACCCCGGCGAACGCGGCCATGAGGGTCCACGCCTCGTGCACCGCCTCCTCGGTCGGGGACGGCACCGGGTGGAAGTGGTCGTAGACCCAGATGGAGGACCAGTCCTCCAGCCCGTCGGCCCGCCGGGCCAGGCCGGCCATGACGCCCCAGTGCTGCTCGGGGTCGATACCCACCAGGTCGTGGCGCCAGCCCTGCGGGATGAACAGTCCGAACTTCATGCGCGTCTCCTCGGGATGTCGTGGTCACCGCCGATCATGCCCCAGCAGCCACGGCCGGCCGGCGGCCGGTGCGTAGGCTGTCCGCCGTGAGCCACCGGATCGCCGTCGTCGGAACCTCCTACGTCGGGCTCTCGCTCGCGGTGCTGCTCGCCCGCCGGCACCCCGTCGTCGCCTTCGACATCGACGCGGCCCGCGTGGAGACGCTGCGGGCCGGGCGCAGCCCCATCCAGGACCCCGACATCGAGGAGCTGCTCGCCGCCGGCACCCTCGACCTCACCGTCACGACCGACAAGCACGAGGCCTACCGCGGCGCGGACTTCGTCGTCGTGGCCACCCCGACGAACTACGACGAGCAGACGAACTTCTTCGACACGAGCAGCGTCGAGCAGGTCGTCCGCGACGTCCACGAGATCGAGCCGGGGGCGACCGCCGTCATCAAGTCGACGATCCCCGTCGGCTTCACCCGCGGCCTGCGCGAGCGGCTCGGGACCGAGCGGGTCATCTTCTCCCCGGAGTTCCTGCGCGAGGGCCGGGCGCTGCACGACAACCTCCACCCCTCGCGGATCGTCGTCGGCGACCGCGGGCCGCAGGGCGAGCTGTTCGCCCGCCTGCTCGCCGAGGCCTCGCTCGACCCGGACGTGCCGGTCCTGCTCACCGACAGCACCGAGGCCGAGGCGATCAAGCTCTTCGCCAACACCTACCTCGCGATGCGCGTCGCGTACTTCAACGAGCTGGACACCTACGCCGCGACCCACGGCCTCGACACCCGCCAGATCATCGACGGCGTCGGGCTCGACCCGCGCATCGGCACCCACTACAACAACCCGAGCTTCGGCTACGGCGGCTACTGCCTGCCCAAGGACACCAAGCAGCTGCTCGCCAACTACGCCGACGTGCCGCAGACGCTCATCCAGGCGATCGTCGACGCCAACACGACCCGCAAGGACTTCGTCGCCCGCGACATCCTCGCCCGCCGCCCGAAGGTCGTCGGGATCCACCGGCTCATCATGAAGGCCGGCTCGGACAACTACCGCAGCAGCAGCATCCAGGGCGTCATGAAGCGCCTCAAGGCCAAGGGCGTCGAGGTCGTCGTCCACGAGCCCGAGCTCGAGGGACGCACCTTCTTCGGCTCGCGCGTCGTCACGCTCGAGGAGCTCAAGGAGCAGGCCGACGTCATCGTCGCCAACCGGCTGGTCCCCGAGCTCGCCGACGTCGCCGACCGCGTCTACACGCGCGACCTCTTCGGCAGCGACTGACCCCCTCGAAGGCCCCCGCCACCTGCACGGACGGGGCATGATGACGGGATGGGAGCACTGAGCCACCAGAACGACCCCGACCTCATCCGCGAGCTGCTCATGGACCCCGGGATCTGGGTCGTCGTCGGGCTCTCGAACAACCGGTCGCGGCCCGCCTGGTCGGTCTCGCGGTGGATGACTTTCGAGCTCGGCACCCCGATCATCCCGGTCCACCCCAAGGCCGAGACGGTGCACGGCGCGCAGGGCTACGCGAGCATCGCCGACATCCCCGACCAGGACCTCAAGGTCGTGGACTGCTTCGTCAACTCCTCCCTCGTCGGCGCCGTCGTCGACGAGGCGATCGAGCACAAGGACCGGCTGATGCTCGACGCGATCTGGATGCAGGTCGGGGTCGTCGACCCGGACGCCGCCGACCGCGCCCGCCGGGCCGGCCTCGACGTCGTCATGGACACCTGCCCGAAGATCGAGTGGCCGAAGGTCCGCCGCGACGGCATGCAGCGCTGAGGACGGCCGACCCGCCCGACCGCGGCCGGCCGACCGTCAGCCGCGGCGCTCGCGCAGGGCGGCACCCTTCGCGTGTGCCTGGTCGCGCAGCGCGGCCCGGAACTCGCCCATCGCCGCCCGCAGCCGCTCGGCCTCGGCCCCCTCGCCGGCGCCGAGGATGCGGGCCGCGAGCAGCCCGGCGTTGCGGGCCCCGCCGACCGAGACGGTCGCCACCGGCACGCCGGCCGGCATCTGGACGATCGAGAGCAGCGAGTCCATCCCGTCGAGGTGCCTCAGCGGCACCGGCACCCCGATGACCGGCAGCGACGTGACCGAGGCGAGCATTCCCGGCAGGTGCGCGGCCCCGCCCGCCCCCGCGATGACGACGCGCAGCCCGCGCTCCTCGGCGCTGCGGCCGTACTCGAGCATCTCCTCGGGCATCCGGTGCGCGGAAACGACGTCGACCTCGCAGGCGACGCCGAGCTCGTCGAGCGCGGTGACCGCGGCCTCCATGACCGGCCAGTCCGAGTCGGACCCCATGACGACGCCGACGACCGGCTGCTGCGGGCTCATTCGGTGACCACTCCCTGGAGGTAGTCGGCGGCGTGGCCGGCCCGCTCGCGCAGGTCGGCGAGGTCGTCGCCGGAGACGTTGACGTGCCCGATCTTGCGGCCCGGGCGGACGTCCTTGCCGTAGAGGTGCACCTTGGCCTCGGGGTCGCGCGCCATGACGTGCCGGTAGGCGGGGTAGAGCTCCGGGTAGTCGCCGCCGAGGACGTTGGCCATGACCGTCCACGCCCCGCGCGGCCGCGGCGAGCCGAGCGGGAGGTCGAGCACCGCCCGCAGGTGCTGCTCGAACTGCCCGGTGACGGCTCCGTCCATCGACCAGTGCCCGGAGTTGTGCGGGCGCATCGCGAGCTCGTTGACGACGAACGAGGGCTCGTGCCCCTCCTGCGCCACCTCGAAGAGCTCGACGGCGAGGACGCCGGTGACCCCGAGCTCGCCGGCGACCCGCAGGCCGGCCTCGACGGCGCGCGCCGACAGGTCGGGGTCGAGGTCCGGCGCGGGCGCGAGGACCTCGGTGCAGATGCCGTCGGTCTGGACCGTCTCGACGACCGGCCACGCGGCGGCCTGTCCGGACGGGCTGCGCGCGAGGAGGACGGCGAGCTCGCGCCGGAACGGCACCCTCTCCTCGAGGAGCAGCCCGGTCCCCGCGTCGGCCGCGCGGGCGAGCCAGTCGGCCAGCTCGGCGGCGGAGGCGACGACCGCCACGCCCTTGCCGTCGTAGCCCCCGCGAGGCGTCTTCGCGACGATCGGCCAGCCGACCTCGGCCGCGAACGCCTCGACGTCGGCGGCGGTGTCGGCCCGCACCCATCGTGGGCACGGCACGCCGAGGGCGGTGAGCCGCTCGCGCATCGCGAGCTTGTCCTGGGCGAAGCGCAGCGCCCCCGGGCTGGGGTGCACCGGCACCCCGGTCGCGACGAGCTCCTCGAGGACGTCGGGCGGGACGTGCTCGTGGTCGAAGGTGACGACGTCGCAGGCCTGCGCGAAGGCGAGCACGGCGGCGGCGTCGGTGTGGTGGCCGACCGGGCTGCTCGGCACGACGAGCGCGGCGCTGGCGTCCTCCGCCTCGGCGAGGACGCTGAGGGTGATGCCGAGCTCGGCCGCGGGGCCGGCGCACATCCGGGCCAGCTGGCCCCCGCCGACGATGCCGACGACAGGGAATCCTCCGGGCGCACGGCGGGGGGTGGTCACCCGGCGAGGATACCGACGGCGCTCGGTAGGCTGCGTGGGTGACCGCCCAGGACGCCCCCTCGGGGGGACCCCTCGCGCGCGCCCTGGCTGCGGCCCGGGGTGCGGTCGACGTCCTCTACCGCGAGATGATCAAGTTCGGCGTCGTCGGCGCGGTCGCCTTCGTCATCGACCTCGGCGGCGCGAACCTGTTGTGGCACACCGTCCTCCCGGACAAGGTGACCACGGCGAAGATCATCTCCGGCGCGGTCGCGACGCTCGTCGCGTGGCTGGGCAACCGGCAGTGGACCTTCCGTCACCGCCGCAGTCGTCCGGTCCACCACGAGGTCGCCCTCTTCTTCGGCGTCAACCTCGTCGCGCTCGGGCTCTCGGCGCTCACCCTCGCCCTGTCGCACTACGGGCTCGGGTTCACCTCGCGGCTGGCCGACAACGTCTCGACCGTCGTCGGCATCGGCCTCGGCACGCTCTTCCGGTTCTGGGCCTACCGGCGGCTCGTCTTCTCGCACGAGCCCCTCTGAGGCCCGCGCCGGTCAGTCGGTGCTCACCGAGAGGAAGAGGGCGAAGACCGGCGGGGTCGCCCGGGCCAGCTCGAGGCGGCCGCCGGCACCCTCGGCCAGGTCGCGGGCCAGCGACAGCCCCAGCCCGGAGCCGGAGGAGGACACCGAGCGCTCGAAGATGTGCGGCGCCATCGCGGCCGGCACGCCGTCGCCCTGGTCGCTCACCTCGATGACGACGGACGGGCCCGCCCGCCGGGCGTTCACCTCGACCGTTCCGCGCCCGTAGGCGAGCGAGTTCTCGAGCAGGGTCGTGAGGATCTGCCCGAGGGCGACCGGCGTGGCCCGCACCACGAGCCCGCGCTCGCCGCTCACCTTGATGCTCCGCCGGGCGTTGGCGAACGCCGGCTGCCACTCGCGCTGGAGCGAGGCGAGCACCGAGTCCAGCGACACGGACGGGTTGAGCTCGGCGCCGTGACGGGTGCGCGACATGAGGTCGTCGACGACCTTGCTCAGCCGCTCGACCTGGTCGATGGCGATCGTCGACTCCTCGGCAACGACGGCGAGGTCGTCGGTGAGGTTGATCTCCTCGAGCCGCATGAGGAGCGCGGTGAGCGGCGTGCGCAGCTGGTGCGAGGCGTCCGCGGCGAAGTCGCGCTCCGACGCGAGCCGCCGGGCGCCCTGCTGGGCTCCCCGGATGAGGGCCGCGTCCAGCTTGTCGACCTCGACGACGCCCGAGTCGATCGGCACCGGGCGCTCACCGGCGTTGAGCCGCTCGACCCGCTGGCGGAGCGTCTCCAGGAGCGCCGAGAGCCGCGAGCCGCTGCGCTCGGCGAACCACATCGCCCCGAGCACCGACACGGCGACGGCGACGAGCAGGACGAGCCCGGGGACCACCCACGAGCCCGGGTCGTCGGCCGTCGGGGAGGTCGCGGCGAGCACGACGAACGCGGCGACGCCGAGGCTCAGCCCGGTGACGGCGGCCGCCTGGAGGGCGACCGTGAGGGCGATGCGACGCACCTGCGGTCAGTCCTCCGGCGAGTCGAACCGGAAGCCGAGCCCGCGGATCGTCGTGATGTACCGGGGGCTTCCGGCATCGTCGCCGAGCTTCCGGCGCAGCACCGAGATGTGCATGTCGAGGGTCTTCGTCGAGCCGTACCAGGCGCTGTCCCAGACGTCGCGCATCAGCTTCTCACGGGAGACGACCTTGCCCTCGTTGGCGACGAGGACGCGCAGCAGCTCGAACTCCTTGCCGGTCAGCTGCACCTCCTCGCCGCGGAGGAAGACGCGTCGGCCGTCCGGGTCGATGTCGATGAGCGGCTGACCGCCCTCGTCGCTCGGCTCGACGACGCCGCGCCGCAGCAGCGCCCGGGCCCGGGCCAGCAGCTCGGCGAGCCGGAACGGCTTGGTCACGTAGTCGTCCGCGCCGGCGTCGAGCCCGACGACGGTGTCGACCTCGTCGGCGCGCGCGGTGAGGATGAGCACCGGCACGCCGCTGCCCTCCTGGCGCAGCCGGCGGCACACCTCGAGCCCGTCCATCTTCGGCAGGCCGAGGTCGAGGACGACGAGGTCGGGCTGGCGCAGGGCCGCCTCGAGGGCGGACTCGCCGTCGGAGCACACCTCGACGTCGTAGCCCTCACGCCGGAGCGCGCGGGCGAGCGGGTCGGAGATGGCCGGGTCGTCCTCGGCGAGCAACACCTTCGTCATGGGCCCGATCGTAGTCACGCGGACGGGTTCGGCACGGCGGGACGACGCCCACCGGGTGCGCGTCGCAGCTCGTGGAGGGTGACGACCCCGATGCCCCGCAGCATCCGGCGCCGCTGCTCGACGGCCGTGAAGCCCGAGACGGAGCCGAGCGCCCGCGCCATGTCCTCGTCGACGTAGACGGTGCCGGAGGGCGTGACGGCGGTGATCCGGCTGGCCTTGTTGACCGTGACGCCGAAGACGTCCCCGAGCCGGGAGATAACCCGGCCGTGGGCCATCCCGACCCGGACCGGGGGCAGCAGCTCGTCCTCGGCCATCGCGTCGACGAGGTCGAGGGCGATCGCCGAGGCCGCCGCGACCTCGGTGTGGACGAACAGCACCTCGTCCCCGACGGTCTTGATGACGCGGCCACCGTGCTCGGCGACGACGTCGCTCGCGAGCAGCTCGAAGCGCTGGACGAGACGAGCGAGCTGGCGCTCGCTCATCCGGCGCACGAACGAGGTGAAGGAGACGAGGTCGGCGAACCCGACCGCGCGGAACGGGGCCGAGGGGTCCGAGCGGACCGCGGGGTCGGCATCGGCGAGCATGCGCTGGATCGCGTTGGTCAGGTGCCGCCGCCACACGTACACCAGGAGCGGCTCGACCTCGTCGATGGTGCGGGCGAGGAGGTTGGCGGCGTCGGCGGCGATGCCGGGCTCCGGCACCGAGCGCGTGTCCTTGCCCTCGTGCTGCTCGGCGACGTCGGGGGTGAGGGACTCGGCGACGAGCTGGGTCTGCCACACCGCGAGCCGGTCGGCGGTGCGGGCGAAGGCGCGGGTCATCCCGAGGGCGAGCTCCTCGCTCACCGACCCCCGCTGCACCATGTCGGTGACCCGGCGCAGCGCCTGCCGGTCGGCCTCGGTGAACATGGCCTCGTCGTCCTCGACGACCTGGAAGCCCATCGCGTGCCAGAACCGGCGGGCCTCGGTGGGGTCGACCCCCGCGGCCTCGCTGACCTCCGCCCGGGCCATCGACGCCGAGCGGCCCAGCAGCGCGCGCTCGACGCGTTCGGCGAGGTCGTCCGAGGCCGGCTCCGGCGGCGGGACGGGGAGGACGGTCTCCTCCCCCGGCTGCTCGTCCGCCATCCCACCTCCCTCGGCTCAGCGCGACCGGACGTGGACGACGTCCCCGGCGGAGACGCTGCTCGTCCCGGTCTCGGTGCGCACGGTCAGTCTGCCCTCCGCGTCGACGCCTGTCGCCCTGCCCTCCCGGACCGTCCCGTCGGGCGCGTGCACCTCGACGTCCCGTCCCACGGTCGAGCACGCGGCGCGGTAGGCGGCGACGGAGGCCCCGTCGGGTCCGGTGTCCTCGCGCAGCACCGCGGCGAGGTGACGCAGGTACGCCTCGAGGAGGCTCGTGCGGTCGGTGCCGGGCGCGCCGGCCGCCCGCAGCGACGTCGCGGTGTCGAGGGGGAGGTCCTCCCGCGCGGTGTCGACGTTGACCCCGGCCCCGACGACGACGCCGGCCGGGGTCCACTCGCAGAGCAGGCCGGCGAGCTTGCGGTCGCCGTCGCCGGGCACGAGGACGTCGTTGGGCCACTTGAGCGCCGTCGCCACGCCGGAGACCTCCGCGACCGCGCGGTGCAGCGCCAGCCCGGCGAGCAGCGGGACCCATCCGGCGCCCGACGCCGGCTCGGGGACGAGGACCGACACCGCGAGGGCGGTCCCCGGCGTCGTCGTCCAGGTCCGGCCCAGCCGGCCGCGCCCGCTCTCCTGGACGTCGGCGACGACGACCCGCCACGGCCGGGGGTCCTCACGGACGAGGTCGTTGGTCGACCCGACGCGCTCGTGGACCTCGACCGGGAGCCACGGGTCGCCGGGTGTGACGGACACCGCGCCCAGCGGGCGGATTCGGGGGTTCTCGCTCACGACGCCAAGGCTAGGCTCGCAGCATGGCGAAGAGCGACCTCCACTCCATCGGTGGCACCGACGTCCCCGCCGACATCGACACCACCACGACGGCCGGGAAGCTGGCCGACCTCAAGCGCCGCGTCGCCGAGGTCGCGAACGCCGGCTCCGACCGCGCCGTCGAGAAGCAGCACGCGCGCGGCAAGAAGACCGCCCGCGAGCGCCTCGAGATGCTCCTCGACGACGGCAGCTTCGTCGAGATGGACAAGTACGCCAGGCACCGGTCGGTCGCGTTCGGCCAGGACAGGAACCGCCCCTACGGCGACGGCGTCGTGACCGGCTACGGCACGGTCGACGGCCGCACGGTCGCCGTGTTCGCCCAGGACTTCACCGTCTTCGGCGGCTCGCTCGGCGAGGTGTTCGGCGAGAAGATCGTCAAGATCATGGACTTCGCCATGAAGGTCGGCTGCCCGGTGGTCGGGCTCAACGACTCGGGCGGCGCGCGCATCCAGGAGGGTGTCGTGTCGCTCGGCCTGTACGGCGAGATCTTCCGGCGCAACGTCCACGCCTCGGGCGTCGTCCCGCAGATCTCGCTCATCATGGGCCCCTGCGCCGGCGGGGCGGTCTACTCCCCCGCGGTCACCGACTTCACGGTGATGGTCGACCAGACGTCGCACATGTTCATCACCGGTCCCGACGTCATCAAGACGGTCACCGGGGAGGACGTCGGGTTCGAGGAGCTCGGCGGCGCCCGGACGCACAACACGAAGTCCGGTGTGGCGCACTACATGGGCACCGACGAGGAGGACGCCGTCGAGTACGTCAAGGCGCTGCTCTCCTACCTCCCGAGCAACAACATGGAGGACCCGCCGGTCTTCGGCGAGGAGAACGACCTCGAGGTCACCGACGACGACCGCTTCCTCGACACGGTCATCCCGGACAGTCCCAACGTCCCGTACGACATGCACGCGGTCATCGAGAAGGTGCTCGACGACGGCGAGTTCCTCGAGGTCTCGCCGCTCTTCGCGCCGAACATCATCACCGGGTTCGGGCGCGTCGAGGGCCGCTCGGTCGGCGTCGTCGCGAACAACCCCATGCAGTTCGCCGGCACCCTCGACATCGACGCCTCCGAGAAGGCGGCCCGCTTCGTACGCACCTGCGACGCCTTCAACGTGCCGGTGCTGACCTTCGTCGACGTCCCGGGCTTCCTCCCCGGCACCGACCAGGAGTGGGACGGCATCATCCGCCGCGGCGCCAAGCTCATCTACGCCTACTCCGAGGCCACCGTCCCGCTCGTCACCGTGATCACCCGCAAGGCCTACGGCGGCGCCTACGACGTCATGGGGTCCAAGCACCTCGGGGCCGACATCAACCTCGCCTGGCCGACGGCCCAGATCGCGGTCATGGGCGCGCAGGGAGCGGTGAACATCCTCTACCGCAAGGAGCTGAAGAAGGCGGGCGAGGCCGGGGAGTCGGTCGAGGAGGCGCGCGCCGCGTTCATCAAGCAGTACGAGGAGGCGCTGGCCAACCCGTACGTCGCCGCCGAGCGGGGGTACATCGACACCGTCATCACGCCGTCGAACACCCGGATGAACGTCACCAAGGCACTGCGGGCGCTGCGCACCAAGCGCGAGTCGCTGCCGCCGAAGAAGCACGGGAACATTCCCCTGTGAGCAGCGAGGAGGAGGCGACACCGGCCGTGCGGATCATCGGCCCCGCCACGCCCGAGGACGTCGCGGCGGTGGTCGCCGTCCTCGCGGCGGCCGGCGGTGCCGACGACCGGCCGCCGTCCGGGCGCACCTCGACCTGGGCCGCGCACGACGTCGCGATGCGGCGTCCGGTCGGCCACGGCCCCGGGGCCTGGCAGGCCACCTACCGCCGCTGACCGCCCGCTTCCTCCCGACTCATTGCGAGAAACCCACCCGGGAGGGGCCCGAAGAGCCCCCTCGAGGTGGGTGATCCGCAATCAGTCGGGTGCGACGGGCTCAGCCCCGGGTGGCGACGCGCTCGAGCTCGGCGCGCTCCCTGCCCTCGAAGGCCCCGGAGTCCAGCGCCGTCCGCGCGGCGGCGACGTCGCCGAACCACGCCGCGAGGACGACCGGCACGACGAGGCCGTGCGCGGGCCGGTGGACGACCTCGACCCGGTCGCCCGGCCGGATGGTCCCCGGCTCGACCACCGCGAGGTAGGCGCCGGAGCGCCCGTGGGCGACGAACCGCTTGACCCAGGCCCGCTCGCCCATCCACGCGGCGAAGTTCGCGCAGGGGACGCGCGGGCCGGTGACCTCGAGCAGCGTCTCCCCCACCCGCCAGCGCTCCCCGACGAGCGCGGCGTCGACCTCGAGGCCCTCGGTCGTGAGGTTCTCCCCGAAGCAGCCGTCGGCCAGCTCGCGCCCGAGCTCGCCCGACCAGAAGTCCAGCTCCTCGCGGGCGACGGCGTAGAGCGCCTGCCGGGATCCCCCGTGGTGGCGGCCGTTGAGGACGTCGTCGCCGACCACGCCGCTGCCGAGCCCGGTGCCCTTCGGGCCGGGGTCGCGGACCTCGACGGCGTCGACCGGCCGCTTGTCGATGCCGGTCCGCCGTCCCTTGACGCCGATGCCCGTCCGCCCCGCCCCGACGTTGACCGA